>JAYVMZ010000127.1:0-30625 GCA_043758735.1 Betaproteobacteria bacterium | reverse complement strand
CGCAAGCGCCGTTTTCCACCGCGTCAGCTTTCGCAATCCCGCGAGACGCGCGATCTCGTCTGCTGCTTCGGCCGACGCAGCGGAGGCAAGCTGATTGATGAGGTGACTTACCCAGTCCCGCCTGTGCTCGGCGTCGCCGACCCAGTGCGAGCCTGTGGGACGTTCAGGGGGGGCGTACGGTGCGATTAACTCGATAAGACGCCCAACCACCTGAACGGGCAAGTGAACGGTGTTCTTAGTGCGCTCGCCCTGCCACTCGAGCGCCCGACCCACGTGCGCAGCGCGAGACTCGCTTGCCCCAACCAATTTGAGAAGCCTGCGGGAACAGCCTTCGCCATCTATTCCGAGCCCGGCAACCAGGTACGCAATGCGCTGCGCGGCATCAAGGCTCCTCAGAGCTGTGCGCTCGGCGAGGAGAGTCGTGAGTTCCTTTGACGAAAGGTGCCGGATGGCCGACGGCAGCAATTCTCCGTTGAGAATTCGCAGTTGCCTTTCGTTCGCCCGGACCGGAAAAGCGCGCAAAATCGCGGGCACGACGAGGCGGGCAAGATCCGCGAAGCGGTCCTCTCGCGCCAGCGGCCAAAGCCCGGTCACGTTCGTCACCGCGCGGCGGCGTATGGTCTGCACCGCGTACTTCTCCAGCACTGGAGCGACGATAGCTGGTCGCGTTGCCGCCACCACAGAAAACCACTCGGGTTGTTCTCCAACACCCTCGGTCAGCCAGAAGGCGGCAAGCTTGCGAACCAGACTGTCCGGCCAGCTCAAGATCGCCTTCGGATCGCTCTCGAAGGCGAGAGAGGCCCCCAACAGGCAGGCGGGGCGAATGAAGTGCGAGCGGCCCGCGAGATCCGTCTTGAGTATGTCGTCAACATGCGGAAGGTCCGTGCGCGCTAGCGTCGCCTCCAGCCCGCTTATCGCCGACTTCGCCTCCGCGAGGGTACCGCCAAGAAAATCCTGAACCCGTTCGGCCGGCGTATCGCCGTGAATGTCGATGTAGCGTTCGTCGTATGCCAACGCGATCTGATGCATCAGCCCCGCAGGCGCGGTGCCCGTCGCTATCGACGCAAGGCGAGGCAGGATGTTGCGGCGACGCTCCCGCCGCACGACCTCTCTCTCGGCCTCGTACTTGGCCTGCCGTTTTTTCTCCTCGCCTTCCCAATGATCCAAGGGTACCGACCACGCGTTCTCCAGCCACACACCCGCCTGCGGCCATTTGTCTCGGTTCATTCGCACCCATTCTTCGGCCGCTTCCATGCTCAAGGTGAAATCCGGCCGCGGATTGATGGCAGCGCGCGCTGCATCGTTGAAGCAATACTGTGCCAGTTCTTCGTCGTCGGTTGCGGCGGCTTGATCGAGCAACCATGCATACCAATCGGCTGGGCGCGAAGCCCTCAGCGTGCGCTCCTCGCTTTCCCAAAAGCACCGCCGTCCACTTGTGCCAATTGTCCGAACCTTCGTCCAGCCGTACGCGACGAGCGCCTTCAGTTTCGACGGCCTCGCGCTAAGCCAGTCTCGCGCGCTCCCCACGTCGTCTGCCGTCAGGCGGGAGATGCCGTTCTTGTCAACCCCGATGCCAAACCATTTGTGCAACGTCTCGATCGGGACGTCTTCTCCGTGTGCCTCCAGCGCAGCGGCCAACAATGCGCCCACAATACGATTTTGGATGAACCCGGACCGGACTCCATCGAAGTGCTTCGGAGAACTCGTCCACGCGTCCATGAGGTCACGGAAGTCTTCCGGCGGAGTGCGGGCGACAAGACGGCGCCGCCAGAAGTCCTGATACGACCCGTAAAAGGACTCGGCTTTCGGCGCGCGGAAATACCTGGCAATCTCCTTCGGGGTCACGATTTCCGGATAGAGCTTGTCGAGCAGCCGCCCTGCCAGTTGATCGTTGGGGTCCGAGATCGCGCCCGACTCGATGTCGTCGAGCGTCGCGCGGGCAACCGCCAAGTCCTGCGCCGGCTGGACTATCCAGGCATCCAGGGCCGCGAGGCGGGTGTCTGCCCCGAAGCTTGGGTCGCGAATGATTGCTCTTAGGTCAGGCACAAGGCTCGGCATCGGTTCGCCATGCTCGATCGCATCGAGCACGCAGCCGAGCAAAGATTGGTGTGCCATCGAACGATCAGATTTGGTCAATAGATCATGAAAGGTATCAACCATGCCTACTGTTCCGAGCTTCCCAAACGGATGAGCCTCCCAATGACCTTTGCGGAACCATGCAAAACGCTGCGCCTCCCGTTGGAGGGCACGCAGGACCTGCTTCTTATTCTCTGGGGAAAACATCTTGAGATCGCCATACAGAACGACGCCGAGCGGGTCGCGATCGATCAGCGCAGGACGCTCCGGTTCGCAACGCGTGGCAAGCCAAGCGTACAGACCGCGCAGAGGGTCCACGATCCCGCCGTCCGCGCCACTCATCAAAGCAAGAATGCGCTCGACAGGCAATCCATCCTTGATCCGCTGGGCAATAGCGCCCGCCGCCAGGAATTCACCGATGGTCCGGTGGCGTGGAACGCGCTGGTCGCCATCCGCAACGAAGATCTTGCTGGTCAGTGCTGAGCGTAAATCCTTGACGCCGAGTACGCCCGGTAACGTGTCGACGCGACGCGCAAGATCTGCGTCCATTCCAGCCGCGTCTGAGAACCCTGCGATACCGGCAAGCAGGCACAGCGCGGAAATCAAGCCAGCGTCCTCCAGAATTCGATCGATCGAAGGCTGGACCGTGCGGCGCTCAGCGCGATGCTCCTCGTTGTACTCGATGGCGAGCTGTTCGCACGCCATCCGATAAATAGCACTCCGGCTATTGGGCCAGTTGTTTTCAAGGGTGCCGACCGCCTTCACGATCAAGTTCAGCAGCAGCGGGTTCCCTAGAAGCGGGCGGACACCATGGCGCTCCGATTCCGCCAGAAATTCCTCCGGTGGCTCGACACCAAGGCTGCGCAGTACGGCAAGAATATCTGCGTCGTCGAGCTCCTGGAGATGAAGTACGGCCAGCTCACCCTTCGGCGCCACGGCCTTCAGGCTCTCGCGATCGACCGCGCTTCTCCAGTCCGCTTCTCGGCAGGAAAGGCGGAACGCGGGGCGCCCCAACTCGTCGAGGCGCCTCCGGATATCGTCCAGCGGTGCGCGATGGGACGCAGATCCGGCCCGAATTTCGTCCAGTCCATCAATGAAGATCGGCGCGTCGGATTTGAATTTCCGGGATTGCAGCGTGATGAAATTGCGAGCACTCGTATACTCCCCTCCCGTTTCCTGCGCCTCGACCTCAAACGCCTTTGTCTTTCCGGCACCCGGTTCCGCCAGAAGAACGTAGGCGCCAGCCCCGCGCCAGCTGGTGAGGGGCTGCGGTACTCCCGGAGCTTCGGGGGAAATCTCCACCGCTCGGCGGGGAACCAGAAGAGGGAGACCTTTGTCCACGTCGTCCCCTCAATCAAGCCAATGAGACGGTGGGTAGCGCAGAAACTCGCCCACCGGAAGATCTTCGCCGCCGACCACCAGAACGCGGCAACCGCGGTGACGTTGCGAGAACTCCTTCAATCCGGGCAT
Organism: Betaproteobacteria bacterium; assembly: GCA_043758735.1. Classification (GTDB taxonomy): domain Bacteria; phylum Pseudomonadota; class Gammaproteobacteria; order Burkholderiales; family JACQAP01; genus JACQAP01. The sequence continues at coordinate 27,079 of JAYVMZ010000127.1, read as the reverse complement.
CGCGCCCGCGGCTCTCCCGCTTTTTACCTCAATTGCAACGAGTCGCTCGCCGTTCCCTACGACGAAATCGACTTCGAGAGAGGCTTCCCGCCAGTAGTGCACCTTCATATTCGCGTCGGCGGCATTGCACAGATGCGCGCCGACAGCGCTTTCGACAAGGCGCCCCCAATAGCTGCGGTCCGCGCGCGCCTGATCGAAGCTGTACGCGCCCATGCCGCTGATGAGGGCCGTGTTGCGGACCTGGAACTTAGGCGGAGACCGCCTCCGGCGCACCTCGTGGTCGGAGTACTTGAGCAGTCCGCGCAGCAATCCGGCCATGTCAAGCAGGTCCAGGTAACGGGAAAGCGTGACGGTGTTTCCTTTGCTGTTCAGCACGCCGAGAACCTTGTCCAGAGCGACGATCTGGCCGGAATACGAGCAGCCGACCTCGAAGAGTTGCTTCAGCAGCGCCGGTTGGTCGACGCGCGTCAGGTGGAGGATGTCTTTCTCGATGCTTGGAGCGATCAGGCTGTCGGCAACGTAGTTGCGCCAGCGCGTTTCGTCATGGATCCAGGCCGCGCTGCCGGGAAATCCCCCGAAGTAGATGTACTGATCGAGACTCAATCCGAACGCATCGTTCATTTCCTCGTACGACCAGTGCGTCATACGGATCAGCTCAAAGCGCCCGGCAAGGCTTTCTGAAAGGCCCTTCTGCATAAGCAGCGGGGAAGAGCCAAGCAGCACTAGGTGCAAGGGTTGCGGGCTCCTCATGTTGACATCCCAAAGCCCTTTTACGGTCTCGGACCAGTTGGGGACCTTTTGGACCTCGTCGACGACAAGCAAGTAGGGTGACGATCGCAGGCCGCGCGCATCCTGCCGCGCCGTCCAGTCGCGGGCCACCGTAACCGCACGCAGCCATTGGTCGGTGAGCCACGCGGCGCTGATCTCACTCGCCTTCGATGGCTCAATGTCCGAGGCTGAAAAGTCTTGGCTTCCGAGCTCCAAGGAAGACGAGGCGGGGTCGGCGGAGACGTAGGTCGCGGAGGCTGCGTCTCGATCTGCCAGGATCTGGCGAACAAGCGTTGTCTTGCCTACTTGGCGAGGCCCCGCCAGGATTTGCATGTGGCGTGGCGCCTCTGCCAAACGGAGGCAGACAGTTTCTCCGATCGGACGACGGTACATGACATATTATGAGTTAATTTACTCATAACTGTAAATCACAATTTTCAGCGACACAAACCTCTTCGAACTTGAGGAATCACTGATCAAGTGGTCGCCACGACAGTCGAACGATGCGGATGTTTGAAACGGACGAAATTTTCAGACTGATGAAGGCCGTTTTTGCGGCAACCGAGGGGAATTCCCCCGCATTTGCCTCACGCTGGACGCACCCGTCCTGTGAGAGGCATTGCCTACGTGGCAGTTTCCACAGCGGAAACTTGCCGCTTACGTCAAGCGCTACGGCAGCGTAAGCTAGACGTCCGATTTCATCATCAAGTACCGTATGGGCCGCGATACCGAGGGCGAGGAGGAGGACTAATCAATGCCCCGTAAGCCCACCAAACCCAAAGCACTTCAAGTAGCCCCGAATTTCGACGCGCTGGTGGGAGCGGTTCGGCAGGTGCATGAGCACAGCGCGGCCGCGGCTAGCCGGGCGGTGAACGTGAGACTGACGCTCCGCAACTGGGCGATCGGGTGCTACATCGTAGAGTATGAGCAGAATTGCGCAGACCGGGCGGAATGCGGAGCAGAACTGCTGGATCGGCTTGCGGATCATTTGAGTCGGACGGGCGTGAATCGAACGGATGTCCGTGAGTTGCGCCGCTACCTCAAGTTCTATGCGGTCAATCCGCAGATTCGGGAGTCAGTGACTCCCGGATTGGGCGCGGATGGCAAGACGCTGGTCACCGGTCTGTCTTTCACTCACTTCGGCGAGTTGATCGAGATCGAAGACCCACTAAATCGACAGCCGCCTGTTCGTCTCCAAAATATCCGCTCAAAATGCCCAACAAGGAAGATCTCCAGCAGTTCCTGGAGGAAAAGCGCCGCGAGATGAGTAATGACAGATAAACCCGCCCTCATTGCGGCGTCTCATTCGCAGGGCCGCAGAGTATCCGGCAATCTTGGTGTTTCGCCTTGGCGATGACGCTTCCGCCGCTCGGCGATTGCATGTTGGAAGTGAAAGTTTATTTTCATCGGCTGCGGATAATAACCTTCGATATTAAGAAAATAATTTGCGAATCATGATCTTGTCGAAATCGTTATTTTGAACGCGATGACTTGGCTTCGTTGTTTTCCTGATTGATGACGGAAAGTATTTACACAACGCCGGAGCATGTCGCCTTGCGCGAGCAGGTTGCGCGGTTCATCGCAAGGGAAGTCGAACTGCATGGCGCGGCCTGGGAGGAACGGGGCTGCGTCCCGCGCGAAGTCTTGCGCAAGATGGGCGAACTGGGTTTTTTCGGCATTACTTACCCCGTCGAATACGGCGGCTCGGACGCCGATGCACTGACCTCGCTGGTGTTCGCCGAAGCGCTGTCGCGCAGTACGTTCGGCGGCTTCGTCGTGACGGCCCTGGTGCACTCCGACATGGCCTCGCCGCATCTGGTGAATGCCGGATCGAAGGCGCAGCTCGACCAATACCTGCCCGGAATCATTCGCGGCGAGTTGATCACGGCCGTGGCGGTAACCGAGCCGGACGCGGGTTCCGATGTGGCGGGCATTCGCACCCGTGCCCGGCGCGATGGGGCCGACTGGGTGTTGAACGGCGCCAAGATGTTCATCACCAATGGCGTCTACGCCGACCTGTATTTCGTTGCGGCACGTACCGATCCGACCGCGAAGGGCTCCCGCGGCATTTCCATGTTCATCGTCGAGAAGGGAACGCCGGGCTTTCGCGTCGGCCGCGCGCTGAACAAGACCGGCTGGTTGAGTTCCGACACGGCGGAACTGGTGTTCGAAGACTGCCGCGTGCCCGCGGAAAATCTGCTGGGCGAGGAAAACGCCGGATTCTATGCGGTCATGAAGAATTTTCAGCGCGAGCGCATCGCGGCCGCCGCGATGTCGGTCGGCAATGCCTTGACGTCGCTGCGGCTGACCATCGAATACGTGAAAAACCGCAAGGCCTTCGGCGGCGTGCTGTTCGACAAGCAGGTGATACGCCAGCGCCTGGCCATGCTCGACGCCAAGACGCACGCGGCGCGGCAGTTCCTCTATCACTGCGGCTGGCTCGCTGCGCAGGACCGCGAATGCGTGCGCGAAGTGTCGATGCTCAAGGCGCTGACCGGGGAACTGGCCAATGAAGTCGTCTATACCTGCCTGCAATTCCACGGCGGCATGGGCTACATGCGCGAATCGGCCATCGAGCGCCAGGCACGCGACGCGCGCGTACTCGCCATCGGCGGCGGCGCCACCGAGGTCATGCTCGAGGAAGTCGCCAAGCGTTTCGCCCCCGACTGACCAGACCGAAGACCATGAGCCAGGACCCCCTGCAAACCGAAATCAATCAAGGTGTCGGCACGATTCGCATGAATCGACCGGACGTGCATAACGCATTCGACGATGTGCTCATCGCCGCGCTGAGCGCGGAATTGCGCCGCCTTGATGGGTTGCTGGAGGCCAGAGTCATCGTGCTTGCGGCCAGCGGCAAGAGTTTTTCCTCCGGCGCTGATCTCAACTGGATGCGGCGCATGGCGAAATATTCCCAGGCGGAGAACCTGCGCGACGGCATGGCCCTGGCTGGCCTGATGCGTACGCTCGACGGGATGAGGAAGCCCACAATTGCGAGGGTCCAGGGCGCGACGTTCGGTGGCGGAGTAGGGCTGGTGGCTTGCTGCGATATCGCGATCGCCAGCATGGAGGCCGTCTTTTCGCTTTCGGAAGTCCGTCTTGGCCTGATCCCGTCGGTCATCAGTCCCTATGTCATCGCGGCGATTGGCGAGCGCGAAGCGAGGCGTTATTTCCTGACCGCCGAACGGTTCGACGCCGTGGAGGCGAGGCGTATCGGTCTCGTGCATGAGGTCGTGAACATCGATGCGCTGGACGCAGCCGTGGCGAACATGACGGCGCATTTGCTCAAAGGCGGGCCGCAGGCACTGGCGGCGGCAAAAAAACTGATTGTGGACGTGAGCCGCCGGCCGATGGACGACGCCCTCTTGGCCGAAACCGCGCGCCGCATAGCGGCAATACGGGTCGAGGCGGAAGGACAGGAAGGCCTCACCGCCTTTTTCGACAAACGCCCACCTGCCTGGTCGAAAAAATCCTGATCGAGCCTCATGTTTGAAAAAATTCTCATAGCCAACCGCGGCGAGATCGCCTGCCGCGTAGCGCGTACGGCGAAGCGGCTTGGCATTCGCACAGTTGCCGTTTATTCCGAAGCCGACGCGGGCGCCTTGCATGTCTCCAGTTGCGATGAAGCCTGGCTGATCGGCGCGGCGCATCCGCGCGAATCTTACCTACGCGGGGATCGCATACTGGAGGTCGCGCGTAATAGCGGAGCCCAGGCGATCCATCCCGGCTATGGATTTCTTTCCGAAAATGCCGACTTCGCGCGCGTCTGTCAGCAGGCAGGCGTGGTGTTCATCGGACCGCCGCCAGCGGCTATCGATGCGATGGGTTCGAAATCCGCAGCGAAAGCGTTGATGGAGAAGGCCGGCGTGCCGCTGGTGCCTGGCTATCACGGCGACGCGCAGGATGCGGCGGCACTGGCAAAGGAAGCCGGTCGGATCGGCTATCCGGTATTGATCAAGGCTTCGGCCGGCGGCGGCGGCAAAGGCATGCGGGTAGTCAACCAGGCCGGTGAGTTCGCCGATGCGCTGGCTTCGGCCAAGCGGGAAGCGGCTTCGTCTTTTGGCGACGATCGCGTGCTGATCGAAAAATACCTCACACGTCCGCGGCATATCGAAATGCAGGTATTCGCCGATACGCATGGCGCTTGCGTGCATTTGTTCGAACGCGACTGTTCCGTGCAGCGCCGCCACCAGAAGATTCTCGAAGAGGCGCCGGCGCCTGGCATGGGTGAGAAACGTCGCAAGCAAATGGGCGACGCCGCGGTCGCGGCGGCGAAGGCGGTGGGCTATGTCGGCGCGGGGACGGTCGAATTTATCGCCGAACCGGATGGCCGCTTCTATTTCATGGAAATGAATACGCGGCTGCAAGTCGAGCACCCGGTCACCGAGATGATCACCGGTCTCGACCTCGTAGAATGGCAGTTACGTGTCGCCGCGGGTGAAGCATTGCCGCTGGCGCAGGAACAGGTTTCCATCAAGGGCCATGCAATCGAAGCGCGCGTTTATGCCGAAGACCCGGGGCGGGGATTCTTGCCCACGGCGGGGCGCATAGAGCACTTGCGCCAGCCGCAACCGGGTGCGCATGTGCGCATCGATAGTGGTGTCCAGGCGGGCGATGAAGTCGGCGTGCACTATGATCCGATGATCGCCAAACTTATTGCGTGGGACCTGGATCGTCCCTCGGCGCTGCGTCGGTTGCGTACCGCGCTCGGCCAGTATCAGATAGCGGGCATTACCACCAATCTTTCCTTTCTCTGCGCGGTGACCGCCCATCCTGCGTTTGCCGACGCCGATCGCGATCCGGAGTCGCTGGATACCGGCCTGATTGAGCGGAACCGGCCCGCGCTGTTTCCGGAACCTGTCGCACTGCCAGACGAAATACTGGCCATCGCGGCATTGAGCGAGTCCTTGCGCATGGATGACGAAGCCGCAATGGTCGCGGCCCGTTCAACCGATCCGCATTCGCCCTGGCATTCGCGTCATGGCTGGCGCCTGAACGAAGACAATCACCATGCCCTCGCATTCATGGATGCCGGACAGCGCAAGCGAATCGTGGCGCATTTCCGCGATGGCGGCTACCAGCTCGACCTGCCCGGGGGCGGCACCGTGTCTGCATCCGCGAGCCGGGGAGAGGACGGCGCGATCGACTTCGAACTTGGCGGCAAGCACAGCCGCGCCACGGTCGTGCGCGGCGCAGGCGGGCTCACGGTCTTTGCCGCCGGCGTAAGTTACCGGATGGAGTTCGAGAAGCCGGCCGTCGCCGGAGAGGAAGATCCCTCGGGACGGCTGGTCTCCCCCCTGCCGGGCAGCGTGATCCAGGTGCTCGTCGGCAGCGGCGAGGTGGTAATAAAAGGACAGGCCCTCATGGTCATAGAAGCCATGAAAATGGAACATACCATCAGCGCGCCGAAGCGCGGGACGGTCAGGCAGATATACTTTTCGAAAGGAGAGCAAGTGGCCGAAGGCGCGCAACTGCTCGAATTCGAACCCGAGGAAACGGTCAAGGCATGAAATATCCAGCACGCGTGAAAATCGTCGATGTCAGTCCGCGCGACGGTCTGCAAAATGAAAAGGGCTCGGTGCCAACCGAGGTCAGGATCGAACTTGTCGACAGGCTGACCGATGCTGGACTGCAATCGGTCGAAGCCGGCAGCTTCGTCTCGCCGAAATGGGTGCCGCAGATGTCGGACTCGGCGCAAGTCATGGCGCGCATCCGCCGCAAACCCGGCGTTGCCTATCCGGTGCTGGTGCCGAACCTGAAAGGCCTGGAAGCGGCGATCGCCGCGGGCGCTACCGAAATAGCCGGCTTCGCGGCGGCGACCGAGGCGTTCTCGAAGCGCAACACGAATTGCACCATCGCGGAATCCATGCAGCGCCAGGCGGAAGTTTGCAAGGCCGCCCTCGTCGCCGGCGTGCGCGTGCGCGGCTACATTTCCGTCGTGCTCGGTTGTCCCTACGAAGGCGAGGTGAAGCCGCAGGCCGTGGCCGACGTTGCGCGCCAGTTGCAGGACATGGGTTGCTATGAAATATCGCTAGGCGACACCATCGGTACCGGCACACCCGCGCGGGCACAGAAGCTGATCGAAACGCTGACGCGCGACATTCCGGTGAAAATGCTGGCCGGGCATTTTCACGATACGTATGGCCAGGCACTGGCGAATATTCTTGCAGTGATGGAACAAGGCGTCGCCGTGTTCGACAGTTCGGTTGCCGGGCTGGGCGGCTGTCCTTATGCGAAGGGCGCGACAGGCAACGTGGCCACCGAGGACGTGCTCTACATGTTGAACGGCCTGGAGATCGAAACCGGCATCGACATGGACAAACTGCTCGATGCCGCCGAATTCATCTGTGCCCGCCTGGGCAGGCCGACCGTCTCGCGCGCGGGCCGCGCACTGATCGCCAAACGCGACAAGGCCGCCGCGTGAGTACGATTTTAAAGGAGATCGCTTCGCCCTGCGTAAATGTCTGCCAGATGAATCCGTTCAACGGGCTGTGCCGGGGCTGCATGCGCACCCTGGATGAAATCGCGGGCTGGCTCGATTTTTCCGCAACCGAAAAACTTGCGGTGCTTGACAAGCTGGAAGAGCGCCGCCGTACAGGAAACCCACATTGAGTACCGGATTAACCGCACCTGCTGCACGCAAGCTCATGCATCGCCGCGAGGTCGAATGCGTCGGCTACCACCGCGATGATGGCCTCTGGGACATCGAGGGCCATCTGGTCGACACCAAGAGCTACGATCTCAAGGACCTCGATCGCGGTCCGGCGCCAGCGGGCCAGCCGCTGCATGAAATGTGGTTGCGCCTTACCGTGGACGACGATCTCAACGTCGTCGGGGTGGCGGCCAGCACCGTATGGGGGCCTTACAACATGTGCGGTGACATCACGCCAAACTTCCAGGTGCTGAAAGGGCTCGCGATCAAGGCCGGCTGGACGCAGAAGACGCGTGAGCTGCTTGGTGGCACCAAAGGCTGCACGCATTTGCTGGAGCTGCTCGGTCCGATGGCGACGACCGCGTTCCAGACGGTCTATCCGTTGCGCGCCCGGCGCGAGCGCGAGCAAGGCGTGCGCAAACGACCCGGCCTGCTGGATTCCTGTCATGCCTGGGCGTCGGACAGCCCGGTCATTGCAAAGCGCTATCCGGAGTTTTATACCGGCCCGAAGAAGACCACGACAGGTCACGCGTGATGCGTCCGAAACCGCTGTCCGGCATTCGCGTTCTCGACTTGACCCGGCTACTGCCGGGTCCGGTCTGCACATTGCACCTCGCCGACCTGGGCGCCGACGTGATCAAGATCGAAGACACGGGAGCGGGCGATTACGCGCGCACGCTTGGCGCCGAGCCGGGGAAAACCGCGCCGGTGTTTGCCGCCATCAACCGCAACAAGCGCGCGATGCGCCTCGACCTCAAACAGCGCGAAGGCGTGGAAATTTTCATGAGGCTGGTGCGTGATGCGGATGCGGTAGTCGAGGGCTTTCGTCCTGGCGTCGTCGACCGGCTGGGCATCGGTTATGTCGCCTGCAATGCGATCAATCCGCGCATCGTCTATTGCGCCATTTCCGGTTATGGCCAGACCGGACCATACCGCGATCGTGCCGGCCACGACGTCAACTATTGCAGTTACGCCGGTTTTTCCGACCAGGTCGGCAGCGAGCAAGGCGATCCGGTGATCCCCAATATCCAGATTGCCGACATTCTCGGCGGCGCGGTGGTGCCGGCGATGGGTATTCTCGCCGCGCTCCTCGATGCGCAGCGCAGTGGCAAAGGCCGTTACGTCGATGTCGCCATGACCGAAGGCGTACTCGCACACAATTTGCAGGCCCTGGCCGCGGTGGCGTTGACCGGCAAGGCGCATCCGCGCGGCGCGGATTTCCTGTCGGGGCGCGAGCCATGTTATTCGGTCTATCGCACCGCCGACGCTCGCCATATGGCGGTGGGCGCGCTGGAGCGTAAATTCTGGGAGCGCGTGTGCGACGTATTGCAGCGCCCGGACCTCAAGGCTTGTCACTGGGAAATCCGCGCTGAAGCCGGTGCCCGAGACGCGCAATGGGGCAAGGAACAAACCGCAGCGATCTTCGCTTCCCGGCCGCAGGCATACTGGGTCGAGATATTCGCCGGCGAGGATTGCTGTGTCAGTCCGGTGTTGACGCTGGAAGAAAGCTTTCAGGATCCACAGATCCTTGCGCGCGGGATGGTCCTGCGCGACGGCGGAACGCTGCAGTTTGCCCCGCCGATGAAGATGAGCGAGTACGAATTCACCGCCGAGCGCAGGGCGCCCACGGCGGGCGAGCATACCGACGAGATTTTGCTGGCGGCCGGTTACACCGGTGCCGAAATCGACGGACTGCGCACGACACGCGTCATCTGACGGACCCAGCATCCGGGTGGTGGCGCGCTGTCACGCCGCTGAGAATGGATGGCAGCGTCGTTTGCTACAGCGATTCCAGGAACTTCACCAGCGCTGCGCGCTCTGCCTTCGGCATGTTCCTGAACGATTCGCGCGACTTGTCCGCGTCGCCGCCGTGCCACATGATTGCCTCGATTACGTCGCGGGCGCGGCCATCGTGCAGCAGGTTGTCGTGTCCGTTGACTATCCGAATCAGGCCGAGGCCCCATAGCGGCGGCGTGCGCCATTCGCGACCGCTGGCCCGGAAATCCGGGCGGCCATCCGCCAACTCTTCGCCCATGTCGTGCAACAACAAGTCGGTGTACGGATGAATCTCCAGATTAGCCGCGGCCGCAATGGCGGTTTTGCTGGCGGTTTTGAGTTGGGGCACGTGGCAGGCGTCGCAATTGGCTTTTGTAAAAAGGCCTTCGCCCCGCTTCACCTCGGGGTCGTCCACGTTGCGGCGGGCCGGCACCGCCAGCGCCTGAAGGTAGAACGTAATGTTGTTGAGACGGCTCGGCACGACTTCGGGCCGGTAATTTCCGGTACATCCGCCCTGTCCGCCGCACTTGCTGGCCGACGGTAGGTCCAGACACTGCTTCTGCACGCTCGGACAGTTTTCCTCCGGAAAAAATTCTGAGGTCGCGCCGATATCGCCGAAGAACGCGGCCGCCGTTTGCTGACGCAGGTTGGGTTGGTTTGCTTTCCAGCCGAAGCGGCCGAGCACGGTCTTGCCCTTTTCGTAGTCCCACACGTAGTTCGGTCTGCCGCCTACGCCGAGCTTTTCCTGTTGTCCGGCGAGGGCAAGCAGGGTTTCCTCGGGCACGGCTTCCAGTAATCCGAGCCCGACCATGGCCGGCGCAACGCGCGGTGAAATCATGGTGTCGTTGCCCAGCTCCCCGAATTGAAGTTCCGTGAACTGAATCGTCGGCACACGCAAAACGACCTTTTCTCCGTCCGCCAGGTTCACTTCGCGCGGCTGATAGGTAACAACCACTTGGCCTTCGGCAGGTACGCGACCCGGAATGCCGCGATTTTGCAGTTGGTCTCCGTAGGCGGGATGCGGATTCGGTCCGCCTTCCTTGGTCTGCCCCGGAATGCTCAGGCGCACCAGCATTCCGCGGACGGCTTGCTCACCAGTTTCCGGCGCGTTGGCGCGTCCATTGTTTTCATGGCAGTGCGCGCAGCGATCCTCATTGAAGGTAGGACCCAAACCCCAGACCCCTCCTGGATCCGGCGCCAAAACCCAGGCCTCATTGAATTGTTCTTTGCCCTTGATGAACTGCCCCGCCTCCTCTTTGTTGAGCATGGCGATCGGTATCGAAAAGGCGTTCGCACCCGTTTCGGCCGTGGTGAAACTTCCTGCGGAAAGCGCAGCGGGTTCGAGCGAATCGGTATTGCCGCTCGCCAGCAATGCCAGGCAAGCAAGACTGGCCGACACAGCCAAATAGGACGCATTGACCGGCGACATTCTGAATCGGTGAGCGGGTAAAGGTTCAAACAGCACGGCGTACTCGCGCGGGGCTGAAGAATATGGGGCCGCGCCTCAGACCGGGCACCCTCAGTGATCGTGGTCCCACGGACTGTGCTTGACTTCAGGCGGCACCCAGATCGTCGCGTAGACTTTCTGCAGGTCCTTTTCCATGGCGATTTCGTCGCTATCGGACAGCTTCGAGTACTTCGCCGCCGTCGGACTGGAATGCCTCCCGGTGTTTAGCGAGGGCGCTGAAAGCACCTTGCGCAGCGTGCTGGCACAGGCGGGGCAATTGTCGAGCCCGGGATCGTTCATGCCGTGACGGGTCTGGTAGATGACGCGGCAGCCATCACAGGCGTATTCGTAAGTTGGCATGCTGTACCCTCGATGCGCTGTGGATCAAAAAGGGGCCGGATCTCGCGAGTCCGGCCCCTGCAGGGAAGCAGATCGGGAATCAGGCGAATTCAGTAGCCATGATGTCAGCCTTGGCCAGCATGGCCGCCTTCTTGTCGATGTTCCAGAGGCGTGCGGCGTTCTCGCCGAATACCTTGCGGCGGATCTCGTCCGTAATCTTCGGGTAGCCGTAACCCTCGACCAACTGGTCCGGGATCTGGAACTTGCGGAAGGCTTCGATCTGCCACTGCGGATTGCCCCACAGCAGCGAGTCGGTTCCCCACAGCACATAGTCCGGACCTATGTCGCGCAGCAGGGTGCCGATCACATGCGCGCATTCCATCGGCCGGCTGGTCACGGTCGCGGCAAATGTCGACCCGACCTCGCAGTACAGGTTCTTGCGATGCGGCTTGAAAGTCTTGAGCGCCGCAAGTTCTTCGTGATACGGCCAGGCCGAATGGTAGGCGATGAAGTTCAGGTCGGGGAAGTCGTCGGCCGCCCCATCGAAATCCTCCGGGTGCGCGTAGCGGGCATGGAACGCGCCGAAAGGGATGCCCTTGTGGCAACCGATGTTCTTGATGCCCAGCTTGCGGCATTCCTCCCACATCGGATAAGCCAGCTTCTCGTCGTCGAAATACCAGCCATGTTTGTCGGTCGCGTCGAACGTGTAGAGTTTCAGCCCCGAGATTTTGTACTGATCGACGTACATGTTGAGCCGCTCGAGGGTTTGACCCAGGCCCTGGTTTGGCGTCAACCCGCCTGCAAGCATCACCGTGGACTTTGGCCAGCGATTGCGCACGCCGACCTGGTATTCCATTGGGATCATGTCTTTGCCGCCGTAGTGCTCGCGGAAGCCGAAGGGATTGAAGATGCCGACAGTGGTATCGCTTTCCTTGAGGATCAGCTTGCCGTAGTTCTCGACGTTCATGTCGCGCGTGCCGTTCACCATACCGAATGCCTTGCCGAGCTCATCGAGGAGCTGCACGAAGTACATGCCGCGCTCGGTCGTGTCGACGCCGAGGTTATAGTGGCCGGGCCGCGTACAGACGTGGGTGTGCACGTCGATGATGAAGTCGGTGCTGGCGCGCGCCACCTGGATGGCGTCATTCTTCGCCCCGACGTCGGCGGCCTCGGCGGCGCCCACTTCGAAGAACTTCATTCCGGTTACTTCGTTGGCAGCCAGCATCGCTGCGGAGAAGCCCAGGGAAGACTTGATGAAATTGCGTCGCGATACGCCCGCTTTTTGGGCGTATCCGTCCATCTTCTGCGAAATCTTTTCGCCCATGCCCCCGGTCAGGAACAATGAGGTGCCGACTTCATCGCCGTTGAATGGATCCTTGGGTAAATCGTCAAAACCCTTGAAGTGCTGCAGAATATTGAATTCCATCGCTGCTCCCCTTTTATGCTTGATTATGTTTCAGGCGGGCGTCTGATTCACGTAACCTAAAATCCATTGGCGCCTGCATTGCTGACCCAACGCTAAAATCTTAGAGGCTGATACGGACTGGCAGGTGGACGCTACTCCCGCCGAAAATTTGTGTCAATCGAATTGGTCAGGCTGTGGCGCCGGGCTCGCTTATGCTGCAGTGCATGCCGCACGATTCAACTAAATGGCGGATAAGCGACCGCAGCAGGGATCATTCGTCGGGACCGGGCTGAAGCCAGTAATTGACGGTATCCGGGTGCGCGGCCATCCAGTTGCGGACCGCATATTCAGGCGTCAGCTTTTTGACGTTGACCAGGTAGTCCATTTCCGTAACCGCCTTGACCGACAGCGTAATTCGCTGCAGCGCTGTCCAGGTGCGTTTGTCGACCTTCGCATAAAAGTCCTTGTGTGCGACCAGATAAGCCTTGTCCGCCCCGCCGAGAAACTGTTTCGGCTCATCGAGCACGCGCATGTTCGCCATGCGGTTGAAATAGGTTGGTTGCCAAAGCGGCATGACAAACCAGCGTTTGGCCGCAATGTTTTCATTGAAGTTCGCGTCCCGCTCGGCCGGCTTGGCGTGCACGAGCGCATAGCCGGCACCGGCGAGGCCGTATGCTTCCATGATCTTGTTCGAGCCGATCATGAGGCCGGAATCGGGAGGCGTGCCGCGAATCTCTTTTTGCATCTTCGCAGCAACTTCGGGTTTGCCCAGATCCGCGACACTTTTGACTTCGGCCGCCGGAACGTAATCCGGCACCGCCCAGAACAATCGTGCATCCTCAAACAGCGTCGTAGCGATCACCGAACTGTCTTTGACCTGTTCCCAGTAAGACGCATGCGCGCCTGGCCAGACGGCGACGAAAAGGTCGATCTCGCCATTGCCCAGCAGCGGATAGAGTTGGGAGTGGCTGCCGGTCTTCACGGCGACCGTATAACCCAGGCGTTCGAGCACGCTCTGTACGACCTTGGCGGTGACCTCGTAAAAGGATAGGTTCACGTGCCCGAGCGTGACGAAACGCGATTGCGCAAAAACATTGGGGCAGGAAAAGATAAAGGCGGCCAGAAGGCCTGCGAGCCAGCGTGTCATCGAGTGCATTGGGAGTCCCGGAGAATGCATCCGACACGCCGGAAAGTTTCCGGCCCACCGACGCGTACCGCATTCTACTTCTTCCGGTTGCGAAGCTCAGGCTGCGGAAGTGGCAAGGTGTGACCGCGGCAGCCTTACCGATAGAGCGCGATGCCACGCAGATGGGGGACATCCTGCGCCGCATCCTCGACGCCGCGCGCAACCCGGATGCTGAAGAATGATCCCTGGCCTTCAGGTAAGCGGGAGCATCACCACTTTCTTGTAGGCCGGGCGATTGGAAAGGTTGTCGTACCAGCGCTGCACATTGGGCCGATCGGCGCGTTCGATGGGCAGACCCATCCAGCGCCAGATCGCGCATCCCATGGGGATGTCTCCCATGGTCAATGCCTCGCCGACAATATAAGTGCGATTTTTCAGATGGGCATCGAGATAACCGAGGATCTCCGCGGTCTTCAGCCGCGACTCTTCCATCGCGTCTGCGTCGCGCTGATCGGGCGGCGTGCGCACCAGATTCCAGAACAGCGGGCGAAAGGTCGGCCAGAACGTCGTGTTCTGCCAGTCCATCCATTTGTCGGCTTCGGCACGAATGTTAAGGTCTTCCGGCCAGAGCGTGCCGGCGGCGTGCCTGGCGACCAGATAACGCACGATGGCGTTCGATTCGTAGAGTACGAAACCGTCGTCTTCGATCGTCGGCACCAGGCCGTTGGGATTCAGGTTGCGATACTGCTGTGTGTTGACCACACCGTAGCTGCCGCCGGCATCGACGCGCTCGTAAGCGAGGTTCATTTCCTCGCAGCACCACAATGCCTTTTGAACATTGACGGAATTGCTTCGTCCCCAGATCCTCAGCATGACGGCCTCCCGGTTCTTGTCTGTTTGTCAGCGCGATGCGCTGAGGTCTGCCAGTGCGGCGTCGATCAGGCGGCGCGAAATGCTGATCTTGCTGGGTAACGCCTGCGGCAGCCGGTCCAGCGTGAACCAGTCCGCCGCCTCGATTTCGCCAGGCTCAGGCGTGATCTCACCGCCCGCGTAGTCGGCGTTGAACGCGATCATCAGCGAATGCGGAAACGGCCAAGGCTGGCTGGCGAAGTAACGCACGTTGGCGACTTCGATACCCACTTCTTCGCGCACCTCACGCACCAGCGTCTCTTCCAGCGTTTCGCCCGGCTCGACGAACCCCGCGAGAGCGCTGTACATGCCGGGCGCGAAATGCGGCGACCGCGCCAGAAGCAATTCGCGTCCGCGCCGGACCAACGCCATGATGGCCGGCGCAATGCGCGGATAGTGAACCTGCTTGCAACTGGGACATTCGCGCGCACGCTCATTGCTCTTGACTATTGTCGGCGTGCCACAGCGGCCGCAGAACTGGTGGGAGCGATCCCAGTCCACGATCTGGAATGCGCGCCCGGCGATGGCGAAGAGCGAATCGTCGACGGCGCCGAACAACGCGCGTAGTCCCGACCACTGCATGCCGTCCGGCGGCGCGCTGCCTTCCTCCAGCTCGCAGGCGAAACAGTGCTGTTCGCCGAGAACGCCAAGGTACTGACTGCGTTTGGGCGTCATGCCTAGATCGCGCAAGTCGGCAGCGCGGGGCAGGCTTGCGCTTTGCTCGTCGCGCAACACCAGGATCTGCGCTCCCTGGAATGCAAACCACAGCGCTGGCCCGGTCCTCTCGGCTGGTGGCGTGACCAGCGCGGTGAACAGGTCGGGCGTGGCCAGGACCATGACTATTTCTTCGGCATGTACAAATCGGTGATGCTGCCTTCGGCAATCTCGGCAGCGAACATGACCGTCTCCGACAACGTCGGGTGCGAATGGATGGTCAGCGCAATGTCCGCTGCGTCCGCTCCCATTTCCAGCGCGAGAACCGTTTCCGCAATCAGTTCGCCGGCATTCGGGCCGACGATGCCCGCGCCCAGCAGCCGGCGCGTTTTCTTGTCGAGGATCAGTTTAGTCATGCCCTCGTCGCGGGCCATGGCGCGCGCGCGCCCGCTTGCAGCCCAGGGGAAACTCGCCTTCTCGATCTCGATGCCTTGCGCCTTGGCCTGCGTCTCGGTCAGCCCCATCCAGGAGATCTCGGGGTCGGTATACGCCACGGACGGAATGGTGCGTGCGTCGAATGCCGCCTTGTGGCCGGCAATGACCTCCGCCGCGATCTTGCCCTCAAAGCTGGCCTTGTGCGCAAGCATCGGTTCACCAACGATGTCGCCGATCGCAAAGATGTGCGGGACGTTGGTGCGCAATTGCTTGTCGACTGCAATGAAGCCGCGCTCGTTCACCGTCACGCCCGCGGACTCCGCCGCGATCGCCTTGCCGTTCGGTCGGCGGCCGACGGCCAGCAGCACGCGGTCATAGACTTGTGGAGGCGGTGCGTTCTCACCTTCAAACGTGGCCTTCAACCCGTCCTTTTGCCCTTCGAGTTTGGTCACCTTGGTTTTCAGGTAAATGCCTTCATAGCGCTTCTCGATGCGCTTCTGCAGCGGCCGGATCAGATCACGGTCCGCGCCGGGGATCAGGCCGTCAAGCAATTCCACGACGGTGACTTTTGCGCCCAGGCCGTCGTAGACGCAGGCCATCTCCAGGCCGATAATGCCGCCGCCGATTACCAGTAATCGCTTCGGGATGTCTTTCATCTCGAGTGCGCCGGTGGAATCCATCAGTCTCGGATCGTCGTCGGGGAAACCCGGAATCCTTGCCGATTGCGAACCTGCTGCGATGATGGCGTTATCGAACGACACCTTCTTGATACCCTCGGGCGTCTTGACTTCGATCATGTTGGGGGACGTGAAAGCGGCGGTGCCCTGCACGACGGTCACCTTGCGCTGCTTGGCCAGGCCCGACAGCCCGCGGATGGATTTTTCGATGACGCCATTTTTCCAGTCGCGCAGTTTGTCGAGCTCGATCTTCGGTTTGCCGAACGACAGCCCGAAGTGGCCCATTTCCTCCGCCTCTGAAATGACGCGTGCTGCATGCAGCAACGCTTTCGACGGAATACAGCCTACGTTCAGGCATACGCCGCCCAATACCGGATAGCGCTCGATCAATACAGTCTGCTTGCCGAGATCGGCGGCGCGAAAGGCCGCGGTGTAACCGCCGGGCCCCGCGCCCAGCACGACGACTTCGGCATGGATGTCGCCTTTGACGACGGGACTCTTGGATCCGGTCGCTGGGGCCTTTGCCGGATCCGCCGCCGCGGCTTTGGGCGCCTCCGGTTTTTGTGCGGGCGCAGGCGCGTCCGCCTTCTGCACAGGTGCGGCCGCTGCAGCGCCCTCGAGCGTGAGGATCAGGCTGCCTTCGGAGAGCTTGTCGCCGGGTTTGACCTTCAGTTCCTTGACGATACCGGCAACGGGAGAGGGTACTTCCATCGTCGCCTTGTCCGATTCCAGCGTGACCAGCGAATCTTCCTTGGCGACCGTGTCGCCGGGTTTGACCAGCACCTCGATCACGGGGATGTTCTTGAAATCGCCGATATCGGGAACTTTGACCTCGATCAGATTGCTCATGAGACTCCTCTTGTTTTTATGGGCGAGCGCGGGCGCACGCCGGGGAAACGTCTATTGGCGGATCTGGCCGTCGCCGAGGACGATGAACTTGAGCGACGTCAGGCCTTCGAGTCCGACCGGCCCGCGTGCGTGCAGTTTGTCCGTGGAGATGCCGATCTCGGCGCCGAGGCCGAACTCGAAACCGTCAGCAAAGCGCGTCGACGCATTGACCATGACGGAGGCTGAATCCACTTCGCGCAAAAAGCGGCGCGCGCGCGTGATGTCCTCGGTCACAATCGCATCGGTGTGCTGCGATCCGTAAATCGTGATGTGTTCGATAGCCTGGTCGAGATCGTCGACGATCCGTATCGAGAGGATAGGCGCCAGGTACTCGGTGTACCAGTCTTCTTCGGTCGCAGTTTTCATCTGCGTCACGATCGCGCTGGCCGCGTCGTCGCCACGCAATTCGACGCCCTTCTCCAGGTAGATTTTCGCCAGCGGTGGTAGCAGGCGCGAGGCGATGTCCTTGTGCACCAGCAAGGTTTCCATGGTGTTGCAGGTGCCGTAGCGCTGCGTCTTGGCGTTGTCGGCGATGCGGATCGCCTTGTCGAGGTCCGCCTTGTCGTCGATATAGACATGGCAGACGCCGTCCAGGTGTTTCAGTACAGGGATGCGCGACTCGCTGGAAATGCGCTCGATGAGTCCCTTGCCGCCGCGCGGAACGATGATGTCGACGTAGTCCTTCATCGTAATGAGTTCACCTACGGCCGCGCGATCGGTGGTCTCGATCACCTGCACGGCTGTCTCGGGCAGTCCCGCTGCCTTGAGGCCTTCGTGAACGCAGGCGCCGATCGCCTGGTTGGAATGAATCGCTTCCGAGCCCCCGCGCAGAATGGCCGCGTTACCGGACTTCACGCACAAGCCCGCGGCGTCCGCCGTCACGTTCGGTCGCGCTTCATAGATGATGCCGATGACGCCCAGCGGCACGCGCATCCGGCCGACCTGTATGCCGCTCGGCTGGTAACTCATGCCGCTGATCTCGCCCACCGGGTCGGGCAGTTGCGCGATCTGGCGCAGGCCTTCCGCCATCGCCGCGACGCTCTTCGGCGTCAACGTCAGCCGATCCACCATCGCCGCATCGAGTTCCTTCGCCCGCGCCGCGTCCACGTCTTTACGATTCGCATCGAGGAGGCGCGCGATATCGCGTTCGACAGCCCGGGCCATCGCCATCAACGCGTCGTTCTTCGCGCCGGTCTCGGCCTTCGCCATCGCGCGCGAGGCGGTGCGCGCCGCCCTGCCGACCGAATGCATGTAGGACTGAATGTCCATGTTTTCTATCCCCGGATACTGGCGCCGATTTTACCCCTATTCGCCTGATCCCGGCCCGGTTGCGCCGGTGCCATCAGCTCCAATCCGAGCTGCAGCAGGCCGTCCCAGACGTCGCCGCTGGCCAGACCCTTGACCATGCGGTCGATCCCGGCGGCGTGGCGTAGCGCGGCAATCAGCTGTTCCTGCGTGAGACGGCGCAGGGCCGCCGGCATCAAATCCTGGCGCGGACCCCACACCCGCGCGTCCCGCAATGCCTGAGTGAGCGGGCTTCCGTCGTTCATGGCCGCTTTTACCCTGGCCATGGCGCGGGCTTCTTCGGCGATTGCCCACAATACGAGCGGGGCCGCCGCGCCTTCAGCCTGCAGTCCATCGAGCATGCGCACAAAGTGCACGCGATCGGATTTGAGCAGGGTCGCGCCGATTTCGAACACGTTGAAGCGTGCAACGTCGACCACCGCATTCTTTACTTCGTCGAACGGCAATGCCCCAGCCGGAAACAGTAACGCGAGCTTGCTCACTTCCTGGTGTGCCGCCATCAGGTTGCCCTCGACGCGGTCGATCAGGAACTCGATGGTTTGCGCGTCGGCTTGCTGGCTCTGGAGCGCCAGGCGAGCGGCAAGCCAGACGCCGAGACGGTCGCGCTTGATCGCGGCCGCTTGCACGACAACGCCGCCGCCATCCAGCGCTTCGAACCATTTTGCCTTCTGCGACTGGCGATCCACGCCGGGCAGCGTAATCAACGTCACGGTGTCCCCGGGCAGGGAGCTGACCAGTCGCTGCAACGCTTCGCTGCCGTCCTTGCCCGGTTTGCCGGACGGAATGCGCAGGTCGAGCACCCTCTTGGGCGCAAACAACGACAAACTGTTGCTCATCATGGCCAGCTCGCCCCAATCGAAACCGGCCTCGGCAATCAGCACGCGGCGCTCGTCGAAGCCCTGCTCCAGCGCCTTTGCACGAATGCGGTCCGCCGCTTCCAGTGCGAGCAGCAACTCTTCGCCGAATACGAGGTAGAGACTCTTCAGTCCGCGGGCCAGATGCTGGGGAAGTTGTTCCGAGTCGATGCGCATTGTGGCGGCTCAGGAAGGATTTTTCGGTACAGGCAACGGTGTCGCCGCTTCGTCGATTTTGTTGCGGATGAACCGCCTCCAGTGCGGGTCGATGACAGCACTGCGGCGGTCAAACTCGGCAGCGATGCTGTCTGCCGCGAACTGGCCGCCGGCGACCATGATCGGCGCCATCTTTTGCACCGGCAGCGCTTCGCCATCGTCTATGCGGCGGTGGACAAACCCGGCCGGTTCGCTCCAGGCCAGTACGCGTTCGCGATCGGCAACGTCCTGGCGCACCCTGCGTATTTTTTGCAGCATCGACGCCGACTCAGCCGTTCATTTTCGCCAGCAGCTGCTCGATCTTTTCCGGATCGTCGCTCCTCAGCATCTTCTGGGTGAATACCATGACTTCCTGCAGATCGGATTTCAGCACCTGCTGTTTTACCGACAACAAGTGCGCAGGGTGCATCGAGAACTGGCGCAGCCCGAAACCGAGCAGCACGCGCGTGAGCCGCACGTCGCCGGCCATTTCACCGCATACCGCGACCGGCACATCGGCGCGGTTGGCGCTTCGGATAATGTGCGCCACCAGGTTGAGCACCGCCGGATGCAACGGATCGTACAGGTGCGCCACGGTATCGTCGGCGCGGTCGATCGCAAGCATGTATTGGATCAGGTCGTTGGTGCCAATCGACAGGAAGTCGAGCTTGCGGGTGAATGTCGAGAGCGACAACGCCGCCGCGGGTATTTCGACCATGCCTCCCACCGGGACCTTCTTGTCGTAGGCGATCCCTTCTTCGTCGAGGCTGCGCTTGGCTTCGCCGATGTGATGCAATGTCTGGTTCAGCTCATTCGCTGAAGACAGCATCGGGATGAGAATGCGCACCTTGCCGTAGTGCGAAGTCTTCAGAATGGCGCGCAACTGGCGGTGAAACATCTGCGGCTCGGCCAGGCATAGCCGGATCGCGCGCAATCCCAGGGCCGGGTTGGGCGCGACGCGTTCGGCGGCGTCGACGTGTTTGTCCGCGCCAAGGTCGAATGTGCGAATGGTGACGGGGCGGCCATCCATGTCCTGCACTACGCGGCGATAAGCCTCAAACTGCTCGTCCTCGCTCGGCAGGTCGCCGCGGTTCAGGTAGAGGAATTCCGTGCGGAACAGACCGACGCCGTCAGCACCCGCTTCCTTCGCACCGGCGACATCGTCGGGTAACTCGATATTGGCGTGCAGTTCGACGGACGTGCCGTCGAGCGTGGTCGTCTTGGTTTTCCTGATGCGCTTGAGCTTGAGGCGCTCGAGTTCCCACTGCTCCTGGCGCATCTTGTACTCGGCGAGCACCGTCTTGTCCGGATTGACGATGACAACGCCGCTGCTGCCGTCGATGATCAGGACTTCGTTCTCGCGGATCAACATGCGCGCGTGATGCAGGGCCACGACCGACGGGATGTTCAGGCTGCGCGCAATGATCGCGGTATGCGACGTAGCCCCCCCAAGGTCGGTGATGAAGCTGGCAAACTGGTGGCTCTTGAACTGGATGACGTCGGCGGGTGATAAATCGTGCGCGACAAGGATGCTGTTTTCTTCCGGCGCGCTGCGCGCCAGCACCTGGCCGGGACGCCCCATCAGCACTTTCAGAATGCGCTCGACCACCTGAACGACGTCGGTTTTGCGATCCCGCAGGTAGCCGTCTTCAATGCTTTCGAACTGCTCGATCAGGGCATCCATCTGCAACTTGAGCGCCCACTCGGCATTGCACTGCAGGGATTCGATCAACTGCTTCGGCACTCCCGACAAGGTCGGATCGTCGAGGATCATGAGGTGCACGTTGAGGAAGGCTTCGAACTCGGCCGGTGCGCCCGCCGGTATGTGCTCGCCGATGCTGGCAAGCTCCGCGCGTGCTGTGACGACGGCCGCATCGAAACGCGCCTTTTCCTCGGCGATGCGCGACTTGGAAATATCGTAATGCGCCACTTCGAGTTGCGCGTGCGATACCAGTTGCGCATGACCGATCGCGATGCCGCCCGATACGCCGATGCCGTGGATGGTGAAGCTCATATTAGTGACTGGTGATTGGTGATCGGTGATTAGTAACGGACAGATTTAAAACTTCCGGACCAATCACCGGTTACCGGTCACCGGGTTATTCCCCTTCTCCGAATTTGTCGTTGATCAGTCCGACCAATGCCGCCATTGCCTGGTCTTCGTCCGGACCGTCGGTTTCGATTGCAACGATCGAGCCCTTGGCAGCAGCCAGCATCATGACGCCCATGATGCTTTTGGCGTTGACCTTGCGGCTGTCCCTGGAAATCCAGACCTCGGCCGTGAACTGGCCCGCAAGCTGGGTGAGTTTGGCGGACGCGCGGGCGTGCAGCCCGAGCTTGTTGGCGATCTCAATTTCGCGTAGCTGCATTTCTCACCTGTGGAATGGGCATTTGCATGACGCCTTCTATGCCGCCCGACATGGCCTTGGCGACGACGGTTTTCAGCGGTTCGGCGCGATAAGTCAGCGCGCGCACCAGCATCGGCAGGTTCACGCCTGCCACGCCTTCGACTCTTCCGGGAATGAGCAGCTTGCCGGCGATGTTGCTCGGCGTGGCGCCGTACACGTCGGAGAGAATCAGGACTCCGCCACCGTCATTCAGGCCGCGCAGCAATTTGATCGCCTGGGACAGCACCACCTGCGGGTCGTCGTGCATGCCTACGCCGATCTGTATGAGTTGCGCCGGCCGGCCGCACATGATGTGGCTCGCGCTGTGGATCAGGCTTTCGCCCAGCGTGCCGTGGGCGATGATCAGTATTCCAACCATGAGACCCCGTAAACGTTGATCGGGATGGACATGCGGATTCTACCTGCGCAGGCCGGGCCGTGACCGGTGAATGACGAACCGGGATCAGGGGACGCGCCGTTCACCGTTTACTGTTCACCGTTTTTTCGAGCGCATCGATCATCATGGCCGCGACATTGAACCCGGTCTGGTCCGCGATTTCGCGCATGCAGGTGGGGCTGGTCACATTGACCTCGGTCAGGTAGTCGCCGATCACGTCCAGTCCGACGAGCAGCAGGCCGGCAGCTTTTAACTCCGGCCCAAGCGCGCGCGCGATTTCGAGGTCGCGGGCAGACAGCGGTCGGGCCAAGCCGGTCCCGCCCGCCGCCAGGTTGCCGCGGGTTTCGCCCTGCTTCGGAATGCGGGCCAGGCAATAAGGAACCGGTTCGCCGTCGATGATCAGCACGCGTTTGTCGCCTTTGGCGATCTCCGGGATGAACTTCTGCGCCATGACCGTGCGTTGTCCATAGTGCGTGACCGTCTCGATCACGACGCCGATGTTGTAGTCCTGGCGATGCAGGCGGAATACCGAGGTGCCGCCCATGCCGTCCAGCGGCTTGACGATGATGTCGCCGTGCTCGCCAAGGAATTCGCGGATCAGGGATTCTTCACGCGTAACCAGGGTGGGCACCGTGAACTCCGGAAACCGAAAAATCGCCAGTTTTTCATTGTGGTCGCGCACCGCGCGCGGGTCGTTTATTACCCTGGCGCCTTGCCGCTGCGCCAGTTCAAGCAGATAAGTGCTGTAGATGTATTCCATATCGAACGGCGGATCCTTGCGCATCAACACGGCGTCGAAGGTTTCCAGTCCGACCGGCGCGCGTTCGCCGACCCGATACCAGTGGCTGGCGTCCGGCGTCAGTGCGAGGTCCCGTGCGTAGCCGAGTACTTTGCCGTTGCGCAACACCAGATCTTCCTGCTGCAGCGATGCCAGCGTATGCCCGCGCGCACTGGCCTCCTGCATCATTGCGTAGGAGGAGTCCTTGTAGGTTTTAATACTCTCGAGCGGATCGAGGACGAAGGCTATTTTCATGTTGTCAGTGTGTGGGATCCCCGGTTCTGCTGTGCGTGCACTTAACAGCCGCTTGCCTCGAAACCGTCCTTCGCTTCCTCAGGATTCGCCCGCGCCAGCGCGGGTACGAAATCGCGGCGAATCATTCAATCCGTCAATAGGTTGCAAGCGCGCGATTGTAGCAGACGCATTTTCGGCCCCGCGCTTTTCCCGGAGGAGCGTGTTTCCCAATAAGAAATAAAGCTTCCTCATGGTATTGACTATGTTTTGCGGCATTGTCACCATCGGAGCCTCATCCCGATTTAATCCTGGCTGATTTCATGCCGCTCCGACTGCTGCGTTTTGCCCTGACTTCCGGTCGTCGAACACGCTCATTTATCAATGCCTGCCGTCGCGCTATGGATTCAAACCGGACGATGTGCGCCGCGCCGATGCGATCGAAGTCGTGATCGGACAGGGCGCCAAACCCGGGTGGCGGCAGCATGCTGCTCGGTCAGAAGGTCAATCCACGGGTCGCGAAAATGCGCGTGCTCCCCGAAGGCGTGGATCAACGCTCCGCCTGCCGGCATCCCGACTCGACCGGGCCGGACGACCTGACGATCAAGATACAGGAATTGCGCGAAATTACCGATTGGGAGAAGCCGATCTACGTGAAGGTCGGCGCGACGCGCACCTTCCACGACGTCAAGCTGGCGGTGCACTCCGGGGCCGATGTGATCGTGGTCGACGGCATGCAGGGCGGCACCGCGGCCACACAAACCGTGTTCATCGAAAATGTCGGCATTCCGACGCTGGCCGCGTTGCGCCAGGCGGTCGATGCGCTCGAAGACCTGAATATGAAGGACAAAGTACAGCTCATCGTCTCCGGCGGCATTCGCACCGGCGCCGATGTCGCGAAGGCGCTGGCGATGGGCGCCGATGCCGTGTCGATCGGCCACGGCATCCTGCTTTCGCTGGGCTGCAACAGCGACACCTATGTGCAGAACGGCGTTCACCACTCGGCGGCCGAAGACTACGAAAAACTCGGGACCGCGCCCGGGTTCTGCCATCACTGCCATACCGGCCGCTGCCCGGTCGGCGTGACGACTCAAGATGCAATTCTGGAAAAGCGTCTCGAACCCGACGTCGGCGCGAAGCGCGTGCGCAACTATCTTAAGACGCTGAACATGGAACTGACCACCATTGCGCGCGCCTGCGGCAAGCAGAATGTGCATCACCTCGAACGCGAAGACCTGGTGGCGCTGACGGTCGAAGCGGCGGCGATGGCACGATTGCCGCTGGCCGGGACGAGCTGGATTCCCGGAAACGCTGGCAACTGAGGCTGCGAAGATGCGCGTTCGAGAGCACAAAGGAGAGGTCCCTGCCGAACGGCGCCCGGGTGCGGTTGCCGCCAACGGCAAATCGCTGGATCGCTTCATCGGCAACGTCATTCGCGAACTGCGACTCAAGGACAATCTGACGATCGCCGAAGTCGCGGCGCAAGCCGGCATTTCGCGCGGCATGGTGTCCAAGATCGAGAACGGCCAGGTTTCCACCAGCCTGGAAACGCTGTCGAAAATCGCGCAGGCCTTCGGCGTATCGCTGGCGCATCTGTTCCGGCACTACAACATGCCCTCCGGCGGCGCCCAGCTGGTCAAGAGCGGCGCCGGCATGGAGGTGGTCCGGCGCGGAACCAAGCGCGGACACACTTATCATCTGCTGGCCTATGATCAGGGACCGAGGAAGGCGTTCGAGCCCTTCCTGATCACCATGGACGACGCCTCGGAAGTATTTCCGACCTTCGAGCATCCGGGCACAGAATTCATCTACATGCTCAAAGGCAGGATCGAATACCGTCACGGCCAGCAGACCTATGTGCTCGAGCCGGGCGATTCGCTGACTTTTCGCGGCGACATTCCTCACGGGCCGGAGAGGCTGATCGAGCTGCCGATCCACTTCCTCTCCACCATCATTTACGACGGCCAGGGCGACGAGTAGTCGGATCCTGGCGATTGCTTTCGGGAGGCGAGCCGTGTCAGTTGCTGAACCAATACATATCGTGCGCGCAGGCGATGCCGACGTTCCGGCATTGATCGAGTTGCTCGCCGCGCTGTTCGCAATCGAAAACGATTTTTCTGCGGATCGCTCGAAGCAACGCCGCGGTCTCGAGTTGCTATTGTCGCAGCCTGACGATCGCGCCGTCGTGATGGTCGCGCGAATGGGTGATGGCATGGTTGCCGGCATGGCCAGCGCGCAACTCTTGATTTCGACCGCGGAAGGTTCGGCCTCCGCCTGGATCGAGGATGTCGTCGTACGCCAGTCACTTGTTCGCATCGCCAAAAAAACGGGCGCCCGAAGGCGCCCGTAAAATGGTAAGCGAACTTACCGGAGGAGATTACATGTGGTACGCCTTCTCGCCGTGCAGGGTCGAGTCCAGACCTTCGCGCTCCTGGTCTTCAGGCACGCGCAGGCCAATGACCAGATCGGTGATCTTGTAGGCAATTGCAGCCACGACACCGGACCAGACCAGGGTCATCCCTACACCCCAGGCTTGCGAGACGAACTGTGTCGCGATCGAATAATCCGGCGTTACCGCGTTGGTAACGTAGTCGTAGACCCCGGTGCCGCCGAGCTTTGGCGAGCAGAATACCGATGTGCCTAGTGCGCCGATGATCCCGCCGATGCAGTGCACGCCGAAGACGTCGAGGGTGTCGTCGTAGCCCATGATGCGCTTGAGCCATACCACCGCCCACAGGCAGATCACACCGGCGATGATGCCCAGCACGATCGAGCCCATTGGGCCCACGAATCCGCAAGCCGGGGTAATCGCCACCAGGCCGGCAACGGCGCCCGACGCGATACCCAGCATGGTCGGTTGACCGCGCACCATCCACTCCGCGAACATCCAGGCCAGTGCGGCGGCGGCTGTTGCGAGCAGCGTGTTGACGAAGACCATCGCGGCAAATCCGGTGGACTCGAGGTTGGAACCCACGTTGAAACCGAACCAGCCCACCCACAGCAGTGAAGCGCCGATCATGGTCATGGTCAGGCTGTGCGGCGGCATGGCTTCTTTGTTGAAGCCGATGCGCTTGCCAATCATCAGGCAACCGATCAGGCCGGCGATTCCCGCATTGATGTGCACGACCGTGCCCCCTGCGAAGTCGAGCGCACCCTTCTGCCAGATGAAGCCGGCGGTCGCCGAAGCCTTCGTGGCGGCATCCGCTGTCGTGTACGCATCCGGACCCGCCCAGTACCACACCATGTGTGCGACCGGCAGGTAGGAGAACGTGAACCAGAGAATCATGAACAGCAGCACGGCGCTGAACTTCACGCGTTCGGCAAAGGCGCCGATGATCAGCGCGGGCGTGATCGCCGCGAAAGTCAGCTGGAAAGCGATGTAAATGTATTCCGGAATCACGACACCTTTGCTGAAGGTCGCTACCGTCGAGTCTGGCGTTACCCCGCTCAGGAAGACCCGGCTGAATCCGCCGAAAAAGGCGTTGCCCTCGGTGAACGCGATGCTGTATCCGTAGATCGCCCACAGGATCGCAAGCAGGGAGAAGGTCGCGAATACCTGCATCAGTACCGAGAGCATATTCTTGGATCGCACCATCCCGCCGTAGAACAGCGCCAGGCCCGGGATGGACATCATGATAACCAGCACGGTGGCGACGATCATCCATGCCGTATCGCCCTTGTTCGGCACGGGTGCGGGGGCCGCCGCCGGCGCTGCCGGAGTTGCAGCCGCCGCCGCGGGCGCCGTTGCCGTATCCGCGGCCTTCGCTTCATCTGCGAAAGCCGGCACGGACAATGCGACGGTTCCGCACAGAGCCAGAAGCATCAGAATCTTTCTAATCATGACATTCTCCCTATA
>JAYVMZ010000126.1:0-5266 GCA_043758735.1 Betaproteobacteria bacterium | reverse complement strand
CCTTACCAAGAAGTCGACCAAGCGCAAACGCCATTTGCGCGGCAATACGGCCGTGAGTCCGTCGGACCACGGCCATATCCGGTCGATGCTTCCTTACGCCTAACCGGAGACCGCCATGCCAAGAGTCAAACGTGGTGTCACCGCGCGTGCGCGGCATAAAAAAGTTTTCGAGAAATCGAAGGGCTTCCGCGGCCGCCGCGGCAATGTCTACCGGATTGCCAAGCAGGCGGTCATGCGCGCGGGCCAGTACTCGTATCGCGACCGCCGCCGCAAGAAACGCGATTTCCGCGCGCTGTGGATCGTTCGCATCAACGCCGCTGCGAGAGAATTCGGCATGACCTACAGTACCCTGATCAACGGCCTGAAGAAAGCCGCGATCGAGGTCGATCGCAAAGTTCTCGCTGACATCGCCGTCTTCGACAAGTCCGCTTTTGAACGGATCGCGAGTCAGGCAAAAGCCAGCCTCGGCGCCTGATTCGGGAAAACGAAGTCAAAAGGAGGCTGCGAGGCCTCCTTTTTTTATTCAGCCCGGAGTTGATTTGACCGGGCGCTTATTTCAGCCACAGCCGCGACGAGATGGATAACCTCGACGGCATCATTGCCGACGCGAAAGCGAATTTCGACAGCATCACTGACCTTGCTGCCCTGGAGCAGGCCAAGGCGCGTTTTCTTGGCAAGAGCGGCGCGCTGGCGGAGTTGCAAAAAGGTCTCGGCAAATTATCCGCCGAAGAACGTCCCCGCGCCGGCGCCCTGTTCAACAACGCCAAAGTGCAGATCGAGGCACTGCTTCAGGCGCGTCGCGAGGCGATCGCAGCGGTTGCCCTGGAAGCCCGATTAGCCGAAGAGGCGTTGGATGTCACGCTGCCCGGACGCGGACGCAATCGTGGCGGAATTCATCCTGTCATCCGGACCTGGCAGCGCATCGAAGCCATCTTCCGTTCAGTCGGATTTGACGTTGCCGATGGTCCCGAGATCGAAACCGACTGGCACAACTTCACCGCGCTCAATCAACCGGAAAATCATCCGGCGCGATCGATGCACGACACGTTTTATGTCGAGGGCGGCCTGCTTCTGCGCACGCACACCAGTCCGATGCAGGTGCGTTACGCGCGCACCCACAAGCCGCCGATCAAAGTCATTTCGCCGGGGCGGACGTATCGCGTCGACTCGGATGCGACGCACTCGCCTATGTTTCACCAGGTCGAAGGCCTGTGGCTCGACGAGAACGTCAGCTTCGCCGACCTGAAGGGCGTGTATACCGATTTCTTGCGCAAGTTCTTCGAGACCGACGCACTGCAGGTACGCTTCCGACCGTCCTTTTTTCCCTTCACCGAGCCATCCGCGGAAATCGACATGGCTTTTGCGAGCGGACCACACAAGGGACGATGGCTGGAGATTTCCGGTGCCGGCCAGGTGCATCCGAAGGTGGTGCGCAATTTCGGGCTCGATCCCGAACGCTACACCGGCTTCGCTTTCGGCAGCGGCCTCGAGCGCCTGACCATGCTGCGTTATGGCATTGACGATTTGCGCCTGTTCTACGACGGCGATCTGCGTTTCCTGCGGCAATTCAACTGACATGCAATTCTCGGAAAACTGGTTGCGCACGCTGGTCGACCCCAAACTATCCACCGGGGAGCTTGCCCACTTGCTGACGATGTCCGGCCTGGAAGTCGAGGACTGCGATGACGTTGCCCCGCCATTCAGAGGGGTTGTCGTCGGCCAGGTGATGAAAACCGAGAAGCATCCCAACGCCGACAAGTTGAAGGTATGCCAGGTGGATGTCGGTGCCGGGCAGTTGCTTGGTATCGTTTGCGGCGCCCCCAATGTTGCGGAGGGTATGAAAGTGCCGTGCGCGATCGTGGGCGCGCGCTTGCCGGGTGCATCGCCGGATCAGCCCGTGGAAATCAAGGCCGCGACAATGCGCGGCGTGGAGAGCCGCGGCATGCTTTGTTCCGCGCGCGAACTGGGATTGTCTGAAGACCAAAGTGGCCTGCTGAAGCTGCCCGATGACGCGATAGTCGGCCGCGACGTTCGGGAAGCGCTGGCGCTGAACGACAAGATCTTCACCATCAAGCTCACGCCCAATCGCGCTGATTGCCTGTCCGTGCTGGGCGTGGCGCGCGAAGTGTCGGCCCTGACCCGTTCGCCGCTGCAATCGCCACGAATTTCAGCGGTTCCCGATGCAAACAAGGCGACCTTTCCGGTGAAGATATCGGCGGCCGATGGTTGCGGCCGCTTCAGTGGCCGGGTAATACTCAACGTGAACGCCGGGGCGGAATCGCCCGAATGGATGAAGCAGCGGCTGGAGCGCGCGGGGCAGCGTTCGATCTCGGCCCTGGTCGATGTCACCAATTACGTGATGCTGGAGTTGGGCCGTCCGCTGCATGTGTACGATCTGGACAAGCTCAGCGGTGGCATCGATGTGCGTTTCGGCCGCAAAGGCGAAAAGCTCAAACTGCTCAACGAACAAACCGTGGACCTCGACGAAAGCGTCCTGGCCATCACCGACGCGAGCGGGCCGATCGGACTTGCCGGCATCATGGGTGGCGACAGTACAAAAGCGGACCTCGATTCGCGCAACGTTTTCCTGGAAGCCGCATTCTTTTTCCCGGACACGATCGCAGGCAGGGCGCGGCGCTACAATTTCACGAGCGATGCTTCACATCGTTTCGAGCGCGGGGTTGATTTCGACAACAATATTGACGGGATCGAGCGAGCCACAGCACTGATACTCGAGATCTGCGGCGGAGAGCCCGGGCCCGTCACCGACACCGTGGCAAAGCTGCCGCAGCGGCAACCTGTGAAAATGCGCGTAGCGCGGGCGCGCAAGATCATCGGCGTGCCGATTTCCACGGACGAAATGTCGGATATCTTCGCACGACTCGGTTTCAAATCCGCCCGAGAGGGCAAAGCTGCCGACGAGACCTTTGTCGTCACGCCCCCAAGTTACCGATTCGATATCGAAATCGAGGAAGACCTGATCGAAGAGGTGGCGCGCGTATACGGGTTCGAGCGCATTCCCGCCAGTCCGGCCCTTGCCGTGGCGAACATGCTGGCTTTGCCGGAGGAGCGTCGGTCGCTGCATGACTTGCGCGAGCGCATGGCGGCGGCTGGCTACCAGGAGATCGTCAGCTACAGCTTCGTGGAAGAAAGCTGGGAACAGGATTTTGCCGGGAATGCGCAGCCGCTGCGGCTGCTCAACCCGATCGCGAGCCAGCTTGCGGTCATGCGCTCAAGCCTGATTGGGGGGTTGGTCGCCAATGTCCGCTACAACCTGAACCGCAAACTTGACCGGGTACGGGTATTTGAGGTCGGCCGCGCCTTTTTGCGCGATGCCGGAGTCCCGGACGGAGATGCACAAGTGGCGGGAATACGCCAACCCATGCGCATCGCGACAGCGGCTTTTGGCAACGCCGACGAAGAGCAATGGGGCCTAGCGACCCGCAGCGTGGATTTTTTCGACTTGAAGAGCGATGTCGAGGGCTTGCTGGCGCCCGGACAGGTCCGCGTCGAGCCTGCCCAGCATCCGGCGCTGCATCCCGGGCGCAGCGCGCGCGTAGTGCTTGATGGTGCACCGATCGGTTGGCTGGGGGAACTGCATCCGCGTCTGCAACGCAAATACGAATTGCCCGCGCCCCTGGTGTTATTCGAGCTGGATGCCGAGCCTTTACTGGCCCGCAATCTGCCGCGTTACGCTGAAGTATCCAAATTTCCGCCCGTTCGCCGCGATTTGGCGTACGTCTTTGACGAAAAATTCCCGGCCCAGTCCATTGTTGACAGCCTCATGCGGTCGAAAGCGCCTATCGTCGAAGCGATTTCGGTGTTCGACGTATACCGCGGCAAAGGTATTGAAAATGGCAAAAAGGGTCTTGCATTCCGAGTGTTATTGCAAGATACTCAAAAAACTCTGACGGACGCCGAAGTAGATACAGCGCTAGCGGGCCTGCGCGGGTTTCTGGAACAAGAATACGGTGCCAAGCTCCGACAATAAGGTGAATCGATGACACTGACCAAAGCCGACCTGGCGGATCTGTTGTTCGAGAAGGTGGGATTGAACAAGCGCGAAGCCAAGGACATGGTGGAATCGTTTTTCGAGGAAGTGCGCATGGCCTTGGAAAACGGCGATGGCGTGAAGCTGTCCGGCTTCGGCAATTTTCAGCTGCGCGACAAGCCGCAACGGCCCGGACGCAATCCAAAAACCGGCGAAGAGATTCCAATCACGGCACGCCGTGTCGTGACGTTTCATGCCAGCCAGAAACTGAAGGCGATGGTCGAGAAGAACTACGGTGGACAGCAGCAACCACAACAGCAGTCCTAGGGCGCCGCTGCCCCCTATCCCCGCGAAGCGCTACTTCACCATCGGTGAGGTAAGCGAGCTTTGCGGCGTGAAGCCGCATGTTTTGCGTTACTGGGAGCAGGAATTTACCCAGCTCAAGCCCGTAAAGCGCCGTGGTAACCGCCGTTATTACCAACACCATGAAGTCCTGCTTATCCGGCGCATCCGTGAGCTTTTGTACGAGCAGGGCTTCACTATCAGTGGCGCACGGGCGCGGTTGGATGAATCCGCGATGCAGATCAAGCCCGCCGCCCTCGCCAAATTCAATCCGGCATTCCTGCGCAAGGAAATTCAGGGCGTGCTCGACCTCCTGCGCGAGTAACGTTCCCGGCATTGCTCCTGCTATAATCCTTTCGTAAGTTCGGGGCGTAGCGCAGCCTGGTAGCGTACCTGCATGGGGTGAAGTGACGAAGCGCCCTATAAAATGAATAATATCAGATAGTTAAAAATTTCTCGCGGCAGCTTTTTGTTTCAGGTACCACTGCAGGTACCATCTGAAATGCGCTAGGGCAGCAATATTTAACCCCCGTACTTGCTCCGTCGTGGCCGCGTCTATTGGCATGCGCCGAAGCGCGAAATTTCCCAAAGCATCCGAAGCCCAAGGTCGTATTCGCTGTTCCGGCGGCGACAAGGTTCGCTTTCATTTTGTTGCCGAGATATGCGACGGGCGAAGCCGCCGGTGTACCGCTCGCAATTTAGGCGCTTCCTTTCTGCACTTTCTACGGCCTACAATCGGGCACCAGCAGCGCAGGTACCGCGCCGATGAATTCGAAGGTGCGAAGGTGCGAGCCGATCCAGTCGGGAAGCGACTGCGTCCAGCTTGCCTCCGCGTAGGTGTAGTTCGACGCCCCGAGCACGGCGACGAAGATCTGGGCTGCGCGCAACTCCCCGGTGGCCGCATCGATAATCGGCACCGTCTTGCCGCTATAG
>JAYVMZ010000125.1:0-22904 GCA_043758735.1 Betaproteobacteria bacterium | reverse complement strand
CATACAGCGCGGTGTCTTTCATGTTCAGGCCGGAAATGTTGAAAAACCGGATTCTCCATCACTGAGTGAAAAATCACAGTGGAATTGATGAAGAACCATATTATCTATCTTCGGTATCTGGTGCGGAAAAACATCCCGTCGCAGGCGACTCGCCGCACGGAATGGTTACGCGCACATTCCGGCAGTCCGCGACGGCGAACAGCATCAAGTAAAATCGCCTATCATCCTGCGGATTGGGCCGGCAGCGCTGATTGACGGGCCGGATGCGCCGCGCGCCGTCATTTAAAGATGGGTGGAAAAGTACGGTAAGAGGGGGAATTGAATTGATCTCATAAGACGAATACGTGGAACCGGAACGTGAAATCGTCGAAAGCCTGCTTTCGACCGACTGTCCGACTTATGTTGCAGCATCCATCCCATTTTTCTCCCTGTACATCGTGGCTAAACCAAAGCAGACATTATCCTGGGCCGTCCGCTCGTCTGGCATACACGGCCGTGGCACCTTTGCGACTGAATTGATCCGGAAAGGGGCGCGCATCATCGAATATCGGGGTGCCCGATCGACTATGGAGGTCGCGTGCGAACGGCCGGCAACCGATCCGAAAAATCCTTATCACACCTTCATATTCGAGATCAGCGACGGAACGGTGATCGATGCAAGCATAGCGGGCAACGCCGCGCGCTGGATCAATCATAGTTGCGATCCGAATTGCGAGGCGATCGAACAGGACGACCGGGTATTCATTCATGCGACGCGGACAATTTATCCCGGGGAAGAGCTCGCCTACGACTATCGACTTAGCCTCGCCGGCCGCATCAGTCAGCGATTGCGCAAAGCCTTTGCCTGCGCCTGCGGTGCGGATGCTTGCCGCGGTACCATGTTGTTGCTGGAAGCGCGGTCTGCCAAACCGTAACCCGATTTTCATCGCCGGGCCATGACTTTTAATGTCGATGAGTTTCTGTTACGGCGATTGGAGGATTTTGCCGTCAACGGATGCGGGCAATGTTAAGGATCGATGTGAACCGACCCTCTGACTTGGCCGCGGCGCATCGTGGCCCGGCCACCGAGCCGGACCGTCATTCGTACCGTCTAACTGCGTTCTTCCGATGTATCCATGGCAATTGCCGCGGGCAATGCACGGATGCGCAATTCCATGCCTTCCCATTGCGCCGGCCGGCCATTGACTGTGGTGCGGCCCGGAGGGGTTGCGTACGGCCAGACATAAACCAGGCCACCGTCCGGAGGCGTCAATCCGACGGCGATGTTCAGCAGCAAGCGTTGGCCGTCGCGCCGCAGCGCATAGGTCAGATGGCCATATGGCGTGCGCAGATTCCCGACCCCGATCCCCTGATTCTCCAGCCAATCGGCCGGCACGCCGGCGGCCAGTACCAGCGACCGGTCCGCCGGGCGCTCGAAGGCGAACATGTCGAGTGCCGATTGAATGAAGTCCGA
Source organism: Betaproteobacteria bacterium (assembly GCA_043758735.1). Lineage (GTDB taxonomy): Bacteria > Pseudomonadota > Gammaproteobacteria > Burkholderiales > JACQAP01 > JACQAP01. Next base: position 21,451 of record JAYVMZ010000125.1, on the reverse strand, counting down.
CGCGATCCAGGCATGGGGCATATCGCCAACGAAACGCGGCTGGCGCAGGTCGCGGCCGATCACTTCAGCCCACTGATTCCAGCCGGCGGGCCGGCGGTCTTTGAGGAAAAAGTCGAAGAGCTGCAGCGCGCGTTCGCGCCAGCCCAGCCGCACAAAGGCCCCCGCGCTGCGCAGTTCGTAAGGTGTGTACTCGGACCATTGCCTGTCGCCGTCGCGGCGTTGCGCGAATTCCTGCCAGTAGCGTTCGAAGGTCTGCCGCAATTGCTGTTGCGGAAGGGCGGCCTGTTCGCCGGCGACCGACAGGGCGACGGTGGTCGCGGCGGGATCGAAATCCCCGCGATCTGCGCTGGCGGGAATGTAGTCGATGCCGTGTTGCTCGATGCTCGCCTGCAGCGACGCATGCAAATCAACGCGGAATTGATCGTAGCGGGCGGAAAACGGGCCGGACTCCGCCCGCCCGAGCGCCCTGGCGATGTCCGCGGCATCGGCGTAACCGGCCAGGCTCCAGAAGTCGTCCCAGTACGAATAGGCGGGCCGGTCCGAATAGCCTTCGTGGCTGATGGACGCCGGCATCAATCCAAACAATGCGCGCCGCTCCGGCGCCTGGTTCTGCGCCGTGCGTTGCGTTGCGCTCAGCAAATCCATGTACGCGGCTGCCGCAGCGACATGCGGCCACATTTTCCGCAGCCATGCGCGGTCATGCGTGTAGCGATAGCGTTGTGCGATCAGGTGGATGAATTCTCCCTGGCTGTCGTTTTCCGATACCGGATCCGCGCCGCGGCTGTCGACGCAGCAAGGCACTTTGCCGTTGGAAAACTGATGAGGGGCGAACCAGTCGGCGTATTCGCGCACGACGTCCGCGTGACCCAGGCGCAGCAACGCGTCAGACATCATCGCGCCGTCGCGTATCCAGGAGCGCGCATACGAACGGCTCCCGGGACGCAGAACCGGTCCGGCGCGATTGACCAGGATGTGCGCGAGCGCGGTGCGCATCGTATCGGCGATCGGCTGGCCCTGTGCCGGCAGGCGCAACGAAACGCGGTTTAGCTTCTTCCGCCACAAATCCGCCGCCTTCGCCTGTTCCCGGTTCAGCCAGTCGAGCGTGTTTTTCTTCGGCAATACGGGCAATCCGGCGAGCGGCGTAACAATCCCGACGCTGCGGCTCTCGTTCGCGGGCAGTTGCAGACGATAAAGGAGCATGGCCGAGGCGAGTCCGGTCGCGTCCTTGAAGTCGTTACCGGGCGCGATCACTTTCATTGCGGGCAGTTCCTCTATAGTTCCGGCATCGAAATCCGCCGCGACCACTTTGCGCGGCGGCTGCAGGGGAAACACCTTGCGCAGGCCGTTGATGCCCAGCGCCTGCTTGTCCCAGCTGAGTTCGCGGATCGGCGATACGCCGCCCGGCGTATTGAGAAACTGCATTGGCGGATTGACCTGGAACGGCCTGACGGCCAGGGCTAGCGTGACGATACGGGAGCGGCCGGAATGATTTTCGACGACGTAGCGGGTTACGAGTTGGGATTGCGTGCGATTGCCGGTTGCGAACGCCGTGATGCGCATTTCCAGTTCGTCATGGCGCCAGGTCACGCTGGGGATGGGCAGGTAACCGTCGAGCAGCGAGTGCTCCGTCGCGACGTCGGCCCAGGTGAGGAAGCCTTCGTCCGTGATCAGGAAAGGCTCGATGGAAGCGGACTGTGGCCCGATCTCGAGCGCGCCGTCCTCCGAAAGCAGCCCCTGCGCGGCTCCGCCGTCGACGCCCACTACCGTCCAATAGGGCTGCTCGCCGACGAAGGCGCGCGGATAGAGGCCGCGCGGCGCGTCCGCGGCGATTGCTTCAATGAAAGCGTTGGCCGATGCGCCGTAAGCAACATCCTTTACGTCGATTTCCGCGAGCGCATACGACTCGGTCGGCCCGCCCTGCAAGTGCAGGCGAACATAACGCGCCTCGGATTCGGGCAGCATGAGTGCATCGGTGCCGCCGTTGCCGTCGAGCACGCGGCGCACCGTGCGCCACTGTTCGCCGTCGTCGGACAACTCCACCGTGTAGTGGGAAGCGTGTCCACCCGGCAGCCAGTGCAGCACCAGGCCACCGAATTCGCGCGGCTCAAGAAAATCCAGCGTCAATGTCTGCTCGGGGCCGGTGCCCGGGTCGCTGCGCCATGCGGTGGCAGCAATGCGGTCGAATGCCTGGATTGGCCGGGTCGGCCGCAGCGTCGAACTTGCGCTGACCTTAGCCGTCGTGGGCGCAGCGGAGGAATCCGCGGATAACTCGCGAAACGTCAGCCGGTCGAAACAGACGCTGCCTTTTCCGCCCTCGCGTCCCCGGGCGATCACGAATTCGAGCCGGGCACTGCGGACCAGGTTGCGATCCTGCAACGGACCCCATGCAAAGGAAACGTGGCGCTTCTTGAAGCGCACCGGTTGCCATTTGTGCGGAACCGTAAACGCGGGACGGTTGACCCACCAGACATTCTCGCCGCTGGCGTCGACAAGCTTGAACTGCAAATCGCCGGGAGGCGCGTCGCCGCGCAGACCGAACGTGAATTCGAAATTCTGCGGGTATTCCATCGCCAGTTCGCGGCCGACCGACACGTAGCCGGATACGGCGCCGAAGTCGAAGTCCACGCACAACGCGCGGCCATCCCGTCCGATTGCGGCATGCAGCGTCGCCCTGACATCGTCGGATGTGGAAACATGCCACACAGCGATGTCGTCGAAATCATCGAGTACTCGCGCCGGGGGCGGGTCAGCGGCCATCGCAACAGCCGGCACAATCAGGATGCCGGCCAGACGGAAGCCCGCGCGCAGTGCTGCGTGGACCTGGCGGCCCGTCATCCCTTCGCGCTTCCAACCAGCAGGCCGCGAATGTAGTACTTCTGCAGCAGAAGGAAGACCACCAGCACGGGCAGCACGGTTACGACGGAACCCGCCATCATCATCTCGCTGTCCTGCACGTGCTCGCGCGACAGGGAGGCCAACGCAACCGGCAGCGTGTGCAGCTTCGAGTCCGTCAGCACGATCAGCGGCCACATGAAGTCGTTCCAGGAGCCGAGGAAAGTGAAGATCGCCAAAGACGCGAGGATGGGCGCGAGCAGCGGCACGATGATGCTGGCGAAAATGCGGAATTCCCCAGCACCGTCCAGACGCGCCGCCTCGAGCATTTCGTCGGGTATCGACAAAGCATACTGGCGCACGAGGAATATGCCGAATATGCCGGCCATCGCCGGGACGATGACGCCGCCGTACGTGTTTACCAGGCCCATCTGCTTGAGCAGCAGGAACAGCGGCATCATCGCTACCTGCCCCGGGATGATCAGGGTCGCGACCAGCGCCTTGAAGATTCGCTGCTGGCCGGCGAACTGCAGCTTGGCAAAAGCGTAGCCGGCCATCGCGTTGAAGGCGAGGGAGACCAGCGTGACCGTCGTGGCGAGCAACAGGCTGTTCATGAAGTAGCGCCGCATGCCGCCGCGCACGAACAATTCGCGGTAGTTGGCAAGCGTGGGCGAGCCGGGGAGAAGCGGCGGTGGCTGCGAACCGGCTTCGCCCGGACTCATGAACGACACCGACAACATCCATAACAACGGGAACAGACTCACGAAAGCGAGGCCGATGAGCAGGCCATTGACAATGACGGTTGCGAAGGGCCGCTTCATGCCTGCGCTCCGCGTTTCGCCAGACGCATGAGCACCCAGGTCACGGCGAACATCAGGCCGAACAGCATCACCGCCGTCGTCGACGCGGTGCCGAGGTTCCACCACTTGAAGCCTTCCTCGTACATGAAATACAACACGCTGACGGTGCTGCGCAGCGGACCGCCCTGCGTCATCACATAAGGTTCCGCGAAGAGCTGGAAATAGCCCGCGGTGGTCAGGATGCCAACGAGGACCAGCTTGGGCTTGAGCATCGGCAGCGTGATGTACAGCAGTTGCTGGAACGTCGTGGCACCGTCGATGCGCGCCGCTTCATAGACTTCCTCCGGAACGGTCTGCAGGTTGGCGAGAAAGATCATCATGTTGTAGCCGAAGTTCTTCCACACGGCGAGCAGGATGATGGTGGGCATCGCGAAGTGCGGGTCGCCCAGCCAGTCGATCGGATCGACGCCGAGGGCGCCTAGTCCATAGTTGACCATGCCGTAGCGCGTCTGGAACAGGTAGCGCCATACCACCGCGACGGCGACGAGCGTGGTGACCACCGGGGCAAACAGCGCGGTGCGGAAGAACGGGGTGAAGCGCGCCACGCGCGCGTGCAGCAGCAGGGCCGCGCCGAGCGACACGCCGATCGACAGCGGCACGCCGACCGCGACGAAATACAGCGTGTTGCCGAGCGCCTGCCAGAAAAGCGGCGCACGCAGCAACTGCAGGTAGTTGTCGAGGCCGACAAAGCGCAGATTGCGTAAATCGGCCAGCGCATAGATGTCGAAATCGGTCAGGCTGAGCGCCACTCCCGAAAGGACCGGCACGAAGAAGAACACCCCGATCACCAGCAATGCCGGGGCGACGAATCCCCACGCGGCGAGCTGCAGCCTCATGGCGATTTCCTGTGCGCCAGCATCCAGCGCCGCTTCTCGAGGATCGCGTCGACCCGCCGGTCGAGTGCGCTGGTGGCCTGCGCAATGTCGGCGCCGCCCGCGACGACTTGTTCTGCCGTGAGCTGCATTTCACTCACGATGCGTTTCCACTCGGGAATTTTCGGCGCGGGCCGGGCGCGCTCGAGCTGGTCGCGAAACGCCCTGGCGTAGACATCGCGGGCCAGATGGGGATCCGTCCATGGCGTGCGTCGCGGCGGCAGGTTTCCACTCAAGGCATGAAAACGAACCTGCACCGCGGGCTGGGAAAGATATTCGATCAGGCGCCAGGCAGCCCGCGCGTGCCGCGACGAGCGAAAAATCACCAGGCTGGATCCTCCGGCCGTGGATGCGCCGGGGCCGTCCGGTCCGGGCAGCGGAGCAGTCATCCAGTCGCGCTGGCGTTCGGGCGGCAGGCGCCGCTTGAATTCCTCGATGTTCCACGGTCCCGATATGTAGAAGGAAAAGTAGCCGCGCCCGAACTCGGTCCAGACGTTGGAAATTGCGGCGTCGCTCATGGCCGGCGCCCAACCCTTGCGGAACATCTGCGCATAGAAATCGAGTGCGCGGCGAAAGTCCGGGCTGGAGAAATTCCCGCGACGTCCGTCGCCGATCAGCAACAGTTCGCGCTGTTGGAGGCCCATCGCGAGCAAGGGTTCAAACTCGTTCAGCGGCAGCAGGATTGCATACGGACCCGCCACTTTCTTCACCGCGGCGAGGGCTTGCTCCCACTCACCCCATGTGCGTGGGGCCTTGTCGAAGCCTGCCTTCGCGAGCAGGTCGCTGCGATAGAACAGCACCCGCGTATCGACATACCAGGGTATGCCGCGCAGGCGGCCACTGACGACATTGGTATCCCAGATGCCGGGGAAATAATCGCGCGGATCGACCACCCTTGAGTCCGCGACACGGGAATCCAGTTCCGCGAGGGCGTCGAGTGCGTCGAGTTCCGGCACCCAGGTGTTGCCGAGCTGGCAGAGGTCCGGCAGCGCATCGGCGGCAAATGCGGTGAGCAGTTTCTCGTGCGCCGCGGACCACGGAACCTGCTGTACTTCGACGCGGATGCCGGGATTAGCGCGTTCGAATTCGGGGAGGAGCTGGGCGATAATTTCGCCTTCGCGTCCCATCGCCCAAAAACGGATGGTCTCGGGTTCCGATCTCGACGAGGAACAGGCGCCGAGCAGAAGAGCGAAGGCGCCAAGGAGGACACGCAGCGTTTCGCGCAAGCCGGCCATCAACAGCATGGTACGGCTTTTCAACCGAACCGTCTTTCATCCGAAAAGACGGTCCGGGGCGCAGTGTGTCAGCGCATTGCGGTCGCTTCCTTTGAGGCCGGTACGTCCGCGACGGCCGTTGCTTCTTTCGCAGCTTCTTTCGCCGTGACGGGGTGCGGCGTTTCGACGGTCAGCCAACCGCCTTTGAAGCCGGCTTGCAAGAGACCCGCGCGAATGTGCGGATTCTCCCGCATCACGCGCCACACCAGGCCGGTGCGATAGTTTTCGATCATTGCCAGGATGGGGCCCTGGTCGATGCCGAGGTAGTCGGTGTCGACCCAGCCAACGCCCGCGATCGTGCGCCCATGGCGCAGCGGCACGTCGTAGTTAAAACTCGGATTGAAGGCATCGTAGAATCCGTATTTGCCGAAGATGTGCGCGCCATAGCGGCGGTACATTTCTTCCACGGCGGGAACCACGATTTCCGGTGCAAACGCGATGGATGCGATAGCTGCGGTTGGTGCGATGGTGCCATCATCGAGCGTGTATTCCACACCGACTCCGCGTGGCGAATACGTGCGGAAGGTGCGCTTCTCGCCTTCGAAATCCAGCTCGATGTCGGCGGCGCCATCGCTTGCGGTCAGGCCCCATACGTTTTCGCCATATGCGACCCAGCGCATCGGATTGGCGATCGCATAGGCGCGCTGCGCATAGGTGGCGCGGCGCGAATTCTCGAAATAATCGTAACCGGCGGTGCGCATGGGCGTGTCCAGGATGGCGCGGAAATCGATCCACACATGCGAATACTGGTGGCCGAACAGCGGCGTAAATGTCAGGTAGGTCTGACCGTACATCGTGCCAAAGAAATGTGAATAGTCGCGTCCCCACTCTTCCCATGCAGCCGGCGCCACCGCATGGGTCGGCGAGCCCAGCGCGAGGATGTATACCAGCATGGCTTCGTTGTAACCGCGCCAATCGCGCGAGATGAACGACGACTCCGGCGTCCAGCCATATGCGATGGCGTGACCGCGCGTCTGCGCCCACCGCCAGTCGACACGGCTGTAAATTTCCTCGACGAGGCGGCGGATTTCCACTTCTTCGTCGCCGGCGCCGTTGAAATAGGACTGGCAGAGCAGCATTCCGCTCAACAGCATCGCCGTGTCCACGGTTGACAGTTCCGTGTTCTCGAAGCGTGCCCCGGTTTTCATGTCGAGGAAATGATAGAAGAACCCCTTGTATCCGGTCATGCCGACCGCTTCGCTTCCCTGCGGCGCATTGGCGAAAAAGCGGACGGTCTGCAGTACGCGCTGGCGCGCAGCGGTCCGCGTCACATAACCGCGCTCGACACCGATAGGGTAAGCGGTCAACGCAAATCCGACGGCGGCGATGCTGGAAAACGAAGGCGTCGGAAAGCGATCCGGTACCAGCCTGTTGTCCGGATTGGCCGTACCCCAGAAGTAATAGAAGGTTCTCTCTTCAAGTGTGTCGAACAAAGGAGGCAAAGGATTGCCGGATGCGGGGACCGACGTGCCGATCTCCGGCACGCGCGTTGGGCTGATAGTGCCTATATCCGGCAGCGGTGTACCGTTCGCCAGCGCCGCAAGGGACGCGCAAAACATGCAAAGTGCTGCTACGTACGTGCTCATTCGTGTCATTGACATTCAGCAGTATCCTCAACGTGTCAAAACGGGCAGAGAAAAAGCACTGCGCTACATCAGTCCGTTGCATCGCCCAACACCGCTCCGCGTGTCGCGATCACCTGCGAGTAGTAATGCGCGCTTGCTTTCGGCGTGCGACGCTGCGTTTCGAAATCCACGTGCACGATGCCGAAACGCTTCGAGTAGCCCAGCGACCACTCCAGGTTATCGAGCAAGGACCATGCAAAGTAGCCGCGCACGTCACAACCGTTTTGGATTGCGTCGGCCACCGCGCCGATGTGAGCGCGCAGGTAATCGACGCGCAACGGATCGGATATCCGGCCTCCATGCGCCGTTGGCGGATCGTAAAACGCAGCGCCGTTCTCCGTAACGTAAACCGGCGGATTGCCATAGCGGTTCTTGACCCACGGCAGCACTTCCGTCAATCCCTGCGCAAAAACTTCCCACCCGGTTTCGGTGTATTTGGCCCGCTTCTGCCGAACCGGCCCTGCTTTCAGCGGCCATACAGCGGCATCGTGCCGCGTCACGTTGCGCGTGTAGTAATTAACGTCGATGAAATCCAGAGGCTGGCGGATCAATTCGAAATCGTCCGCAGGCCATTTCGGCCAGGCGTCCGAAAAGACCTCTTTGAGTTCTTCGGGGTAACGCCCGAGCAGCGCCGCGTCGAGGTACTGCCTGTTCATATAGGCGTCGGCTCTGGCCGTGGCCGCGAGATCTTCAGCGCTGGCGGATGCAGCGTATTTGGGCTCGAGGTTCACTACCAGGCCGATCTGGTTCCGTCCCTCGGCTCGATACGCGCGCACGGCGGCGCCGTGGGCACGCATGAGTTTGTGGGCCGCGATCGGTGCTTCGTAAAGGTTGCGGTGCCCGGGCGCAAGCGGACCGTGCAGGTAACCGCCGTCGGTGACAACCCAGGGTTCATTCAATGTCGCCCACAATTCCACGCGATCGTCCAGATGGCGAAACAACGTTTGCGTGTAGTCCGCAAACCAGTGCGCGATGTCGGGGTTGAGCCAGCCGCCACGATCGTCGAGTGCTGCGGGCAAATCCCAGTGGAACAGCGTCGCCATGGGCTGGATGTCCTGCTCGAGCAGCGCATCGACTAGCCGCTCGTAGAAACCCAGGCCGGCAGGGTTTATCTTGCCGGTGCCCTGCGGAAATATGCGCGACCAGCCGATGCTGAAGCGGTAGGCCTTGAGCCCTAGCTTTCCCATCATCGCGACATCATCGCGGTAACGGCGATAGTGATCGCAGGCTACATCGCCGTTGTCGTCGTTGTGCATTCGTCCCGGCGTGTGTGCGAATCGCTGCCAGATGCTCGGACCGGCGCCATCGGCCAGCGGCGAGCCCTCGATCTGATATGCGGAGGTGGCGCTACCCCAGAGGAATTGTTCAGGAAATAGATAAGCTGGTTTCATATAAGGGCCAATTTTGAAGTGGGGGGGTGATCAATCTGGCGGAAGAGGATTTCGCCTGGTCACGCTTGGCCCGACGTTTGAGACGGATCGTGACCCTTGATTACTGGCCATCATCATACAAACGCCAAGGACGCACGCAAGGGCAAGCCTAAGAAATAAAACCAGGGGTGTCGGCTGCGGACAACCGTGGATCAGATGGCATCACCGATCACGAAGGCGCCACATTACTGGCAGCATCGCCTTAATTACGAAACGAGCTTTATAGGCCAGACCTGCCTATCTGCGGGGAAAAGAAAGCCCCTGGCGTCAAGGGAGGGGGCACCAGGGGCGAACACATCGTCGGTCCGGCACGCATTGGCACGGTGACGGTGGGTCTATGTATGTGAATTCCAAAATCGTAAAAAGTTTCGCACAGGACAAGCAATTTCGACCTGCCATTCATTCACGAGACACTGTGATCGCGGCGGGCGCCGTGTCATTCGCGTCAGGCCTGATCGGCAACGCCACGCTTGTCATGGCGGCAAACCGACAAAGGGTTTGCAAATCGCCGGTCCTCCGCGTAAGTCTTACCTGCAACCAGTGATTTTTTGTATTGCTATGGCAGGGGGAAGGAACAGCAACACATTAAATTGCCACGCATTAACGGAAGACCGGACACATTTCCACGCCGGGCATGCTCTTTGCGGAACGTCATGCGTACGGTGCAAATTAAACTTCCCAATCTGGAGACCCATCATGATTTCAAAATTTCTGAAGGTCGTTCTTGGCGCTTCGCTCGGATTTGCCGTTAGCGCACTCTCGTACGCGACCGACGCTGCGCGTACCGAAGCATGGTCGGATTCGCAGGTTCGCGCTGCGATGGACAAGTGCAACAGCATGCCCGCAGCGGATCAGGCGAAATGCATCGTCAACATCCGGCCTGCGGGTGGTGGCGGTAGTTCGCAGGCCGTTGGCGTCGCGGATGCCTCTTCCGCGAAGACGGTCAAATCCGACAGATACACAGAAGAGGAGTACATGGCAGCAGTAAAACAATGCGATGGGCCAAAAGTCAAAGACAAGGAACGTTGCATGGCCGATGTTAGGGACCATTTCGGCCGCATGTAGTCCCTTACCACCGCCCCAGGAGCGTGGGCAAATGTGATTTGTATGCGGGTCAGCCCGCATTCAATGCCGAGTTCACGATAGCCTGCGCTTCTTCGGCGATGCGATTCAGATGTTGCTTGCCGAGAAAGCTTTCCACGTAGATTTTGTAGATATTTTCCGTACCTGACGGACGCGCGGCGAACCATCCATTTTCAGCTACTACCTTCAACCCGCCTATTGCCGCGCCATTCCCGGGCGCCTGGCTGAGAATGCGCAGGATCTTTTCGCCTGCAAGCTCCTTGCTTGAAATCTGTTCTGGCGCGAGTTTCGCGAGCCGGCGTTTTTCTTCTGGAGTCGCCGGCGCCTCTACGCGGTCAGAGAGGCATTCCCCGAATGTGCCTGTAAGTTCGCGATAGATCTCGCCGGGGTCCCGCCCCATCCGCGCCGTGATTTCCGCCGCCAGCAATGCCGGTACCATGCCGTCCTTGTCCGTCGTCCAGACCGTGCCATCGAAGCGCAGGAAAGTTGCCCCCGCACTTTCTTCGCCGACGAAACCGAGCGAACCGTTCATCAGGCCGTCGACGTACCACTTGAAGCCCACCGGTACCTCGTAGAGCTTGCGGCCCAATCCGGCAACAACACGATCGATCATCTGGGTGCTGACAACGGTTTTACCAATCTCGGTTTGCTTGCCCCATCCCGGCCGATGCTGGAACAGGTAATGCACGGCGACGGCGAGATAGTGATTGGGGGGAAGCAATCCGGTGCTGTGCGTCACGATGCCGTGCCGGTCGTGATCCGTGTCGCAGGCGAAGGCGATGCCGAAGCGATCCTTGAGGTGCACCAGGTTTGCCATGGCATAGGGCGAGGAGGGGTCCATGCGGATCTGGCCGTCCCAATCGAGCGGCATGAAGCGGAATGAGGGATCGACCTCCGCGTTGGCGACGGTGAGGTCGAGATGGTATCGCTCCGCGATCGCAGACCAGTAATGCACGCCGGCGCCGCCGAGGGGATCCACCCCCATGCAGATCTTGGCGCCGCGAATCGCATCGATGTCGAGCACATTGCCAAGATCGCTTACGTAGGTATTGATGAAGTCGTGGCGATGAGTGGTGTCGCAGCGCAAGGCCCTTGCGTAGGGAATCCTTTGCACGCCTTGCAGGCCATTCTTCAGGAACTCATTGGCCCTGGCTTCGACCCAGCCGGTCACGCCAACGTCGGCGGGCCCGCCATTGGGCGGGTTGTACTTGAATCCGCCGTTGTCGGGCGGGTTGTGCGAGGGCGTAATGACAATGCCATCCGCCAGGCCGGAAGCACGCGCACGGTTATAGGTCAGTATCGCGTGTGAGATCGCCGGGGTGGGGGTGAATTCGTCGTCTTTGGCCAGCATGACGTCAATGCCATTTGCCGCCAGGACTCCGAGCGCGCTGGCGCAAGCGGGTACGGACAGGGCGTGCGTGTCGATGCCAAGGAATAGCGGACCGCCGATGCCTTGCTGCTTGCGGTAGTCGCAAATGGCCTGGGTGGCAGCCAGGATGTGCCATTCATTGAAGCTGTTTTTCAATGAACTGCCGCGATGTCCCGACGTGCCGAACGCGACTCGTTCACCGGGCACGGACGGATCCGGCACGCCCGTGTAGTAAGCCGTGACGAGTCCCGGTATGTCTGCCAGCATCGACGATGGAGCCGGCTTTCCTGCCAATGGGCTGATGTTCATGGTTGAAGAGGGCAAGTATGCGGCAACACAATCCGTGTTGCCGAGGGTGTCACATTCCAGCGGCTTTCGAAACCCCAAAACAACCGTCGCCAAGCAAATCCCGCAGGAAAATGCGCAGCCGCGGCGGGCACCGGACGAAAAAAAGGGCCCGGAAGCAGATCGCCATTGCCGGGCCCCGGTGCTTCAGGCGTTTTCGTCCTCGGGAGGGTGAGGACAAAAATATCGCCCGCCTTGATCATCGGCTGGCCTTGCGCAGAACTCTGTACGCAGTCCGAAGGCACCCCGAAAAGTCTGTTTCCCGCAGGCCGGAGAGCCAACTAAATATATGAAGTAAAAAGAGAACAAATGAAACCTGTTATTTGATAGATTTGACGCATCCAGCGTGCTCGGTTAGCGTTGTATCGGACAGCGGTCAAAGGGAAACAGCGTGTTTATATCCATTACCCTCAAGCTTCCAGCCAAGCTTAAAGTGCGCATTGCCCGGGCAGCCAAACAACAGGGCCAAAGCACGAAGCGCTGGATGTGCAAGGCGATCGAGCATGAGGTGGAGCGCAGGGAGCGCTTCCTTGCCTACGTAAAACAGGCTCAGCACGTCGACCTGGATCTGGGCCCGTTCGAGGAAATCGACGCGCGCAACCGCGTGCGTTTCTGGCTCGAACAACTTTCCAATGGAAAAAGAGTGACCCGCGCGGCGCCGCGCCGCACGCGTTAGGCGGTGCCCCGCAAACCGGGCGGCCGCCCTGGCATTTGCGTTGCGCCTGCGCTTTTCATAAGCTGGCGGCATGTCGAGTCCCGTTGGTGCCATGGAAAACAAAAACCAGTTCCGCCTTTTTCTCGAACGCCGTTTCGGCCCTTTCTTTCTGACCCAGTTGCTTGGCGCCTTCAACGATAACGTCTACAAGAATGCGCTGGTCATCCTGGTGGCGTATCACGCGGCAACGTATTCCACCCTCGACCCGAACCTGCTGACCAATGCCGCCGCCGGCATCTTTATCCTTCCTTTTCTGCTGTTCTCGGCCAGTGCGGGGCAGATAGCCGACAAGTTCGAGAAGTCGGCGATCATCCGCGTGATCAAAGCGATCGAGATCGGCATCATGGTGATTGCCGGCGCGGGCCTGATGTTGCCGAGCCTTCCGCTGCTGTTCGCAGCGCTGTTCCTGCTCGGGCTGCATTCCACTTTTTTCGGTCCGGTGAAGTACGCCATCCTGCCGCAGGCGCTCACGTCGGCGGAACTCATCGGCGGCAATGGCCTGGTCGAGATGGGAACCTTCGTCGCGATTCTTGCCGGCACGCTGATCGCCGGCGTACTGGTTGCGCTCGACAATGGCATCGGCTGGGTCAGCGCGCTGATCCTGGTCGTGAGCGTGCTGGGATTTCTCGCCAGCCTCGCCATCCCGAGGGCGCCGGCGGCTGCCGCATCGCTGGCCTTCGAATGGAATCCGTTTCGCGAGACCTGGTCGAACCTGAAGTTCGCCAGGCAAAACCGAACCGTGTTCCTGTCGCTGCTTGGCATCTCCTGGTTCTGGTTCTACGGCGCGATGTTTTTGTCGCAGTTTCCGAATTACAGCAAGAGCGTGCTCGGCGGCAACGAGCACGTGGTCACGCTGTTGCTGGCATTGTTCTCCGTCGGCGTCGCCGCGGGCTCGCTGTTGTGCGAGCGCCTGTCCGGACACAAGGTGGAAATTGGACTGGTTCCGTTCGGCTCCATCGGCCTGAGCCTCTTTGCCATAGACTTGTTCTTCGCCACGCCGGCCAGTTCTGCGCATGCGGAAATCGGCGCATGGCAATTCTTCATGCAGCCTGGAGCGTGGCGCGTAGTCATGGACCTGTTCCTGATTGGCATGTTCGGCGGCTTCTATATCGTGCCGTTGTACGCGCTGATCCAGACGCGCTGCGCACCCAGCCATCGCTCGCGCGTGATTGCCGCGAACAACATCCTGAACGCGTTGTTCATGGTGGTCGCGGCCGGCATCGCGGTCGTCGCGCTGAAGTCGGGCATGACGATCCCGCAACTGCTGCTGCTGACCGGTGTGCTCAACGCGGCGGTGGCCATTTACATTTATGCGCTAGTGCCGGAATTCCTGCTGCGCTTCATCGACTGGATGCTGGTGCATTCGATCTACCGCCTCAATACCAGCGGCATTGCGAACATCCCGGAGGAAGGACCGGCATTGCTTGTCTGCAATCACCAGAGCCTTGCGGACGCGCTTGTCATCACCGCCTCGTGCCGGCGCCCCATCCGCTTTGTCATGTACTACAGCATCTTCAACGTTCCGGTGCTGCGCTTCATTTTTCGTTCGATGAAAGCGATCCCGATTGCCGGCTCGAAAGAGGCGCCGGAAGTGCTGGAGCGCGCTTACGACGAGATTGCCGCAGCGCTGGCCGACGGCCAACTCGTCTGCATTTTTCCGGAAGGACAGCTTACGCGCGACGGCGAGATCGCGCCCTTCCGTCCCGGTCTGGTGCGTATCCTCGAACGCAGCCCCGTTCCTGTCATCCCGATGGCGCTATCGGGGTTGTGGCGCAGTATCTTTTCGCGCAATCGCGATAAATGGAAAGTCGCGACCTTGTTTCCCTCCATCGCCCTGACGGTCGGCCCCGCCCTCGCGCCGGCAGGAGCCACCCCGGAATCGCTTCACGGAATCGTGTATCGCCTGGCCGCAAGCGACAGCATTGTCAGAAGAATGCCCTGAAGTGTTGCGTGGTTGCACGTTCAGCGACTGGCTGTCGGATCGCATCGTCCGTCGCGGGATGTAGTCATTTCGCAGGAGTACGACGGCAAATTAACGCGCGACCCGCAATGCTGCGTTGCAGCGCCCGCGTTATGCACAGAATGGCTAGTCTGCTATGTCTCAAACACGGATGCTGAAAGCAGCGTCGCCCGTTACCATGCGGGACATAAAATCAGCGGGAGGCAGGCATGGCACAACAGACTTTCGGATTCGTCGGCGTGGGTCGCATGGGTGGACTGATGTCGGCGCGGTTGCTGAACAGCGGACACAAAATCGTCGTATTTGATGTCGCCGAGGAAGCAGTTGCCGCGCTGGAAAAACTCGGCGCGCAGCGCGCCGCCACGGCGGCGGAAGTCGCGAGCAACGCGGAAACGGTATTCCTCAGCCTGCCTAATCCGGAAATCGTGCAGCGCGCGGCATTGCAAGCCGGCGGCGTGATCGAAGGCACGAAGGTCAGGCGCGTGGTGGATTTCTCGACCATCGGGCCGCGCACGGCGAGCCTGGTCGCCAAGGGCCTGGCGGAGCGCAGGATCGTCTACGTCGATGCGCCGGTCAGCGGCGGCCTCGAGGGCGCGCGCGAAGGCACGCTTGCGGTGATGGTGTCCTGCCCGAAAGACGTTTTCACCGAACTGGAATCCATCCTGAAGACGTTCGGCAAGCCGTTCCACCTCGGCGAAAGCGCTGGGCAGGCGCAGACCATGAAGCTCGCCAACAACCTGCTGGCCGCCGCTGCGATCGCGCTGACTTCCGAGGTCATGGTCATGGGCGTCAAGGCGGGACTCAATCCCAAAGTCATGCTCGACGTCATCAATGCCGGATCGGGGCGCAACAGTGCGTCGCAGGACAAATTTCCCAAGTCGGTGTTACCGGGAACCTTTGATTTCGGTTTTGCCACCGGGCTGTCGTACAAGGACGTGCGCCTGTGCATCGACGAAGCGGAATTGCTGGGCGTGCCGATGGTCTGCGGCGCCGCCGTGCGCCAGATGCTCGCCGTGACCAATGCAATGTACGGTCCCGATTCGGATTTCACCTCGATGTGCAAAGTCATCGAGTCCTGGGCCGGCGTCGAAGTGCGCGGTTGATTCACCCTGCCTTGCTCTTCTTTTGCGTTCTTCGCGTCCTTTGCGGTGAAATATTTTTTCTGTGATTGGTTTGTGATTACTTCAGGAGATAAGAAATGAATGACGATTTGTTCAAGAAGGGGCTCGAAATCCGCAAGTCCGTGCTCGGTGCCGAATTCGTGGAGAAGTCACTTGCCGCAGCCGACGATTTCAACATGCCGATGCAGCGGCTGACTACGGAGTATTGCTGGGGTGCCGTGTGGGGCAGGGAAGAGCTGCCGAAGAAGACGCGCAGCATGCTGAACCTGGCGATGTTGTGCGCGCTGAACCGGCCGCACGAACTGAAAATGCATATCGGCGGCGCATTACGCAATGGCGTGACGCGCACCGAAATCCGCGAGGTGTTGCTGCAGGTCGCGATCTACTGCGGCATTCCCGCAGGCGTGGACGCCTTCCGCGTGGCCAAGGAAACTTTCGCGGAATTCGACAAGAACGAAAAGAAATAAGGAAATAAAGATCGATATTCACCACAGAGGCACAGAGGACGCAGAGGCGAGCCAAAGACGACGAGAGAGTACTGGTCCCGGGAATTCGCGATGTGTGTTGGCGGTGCCAGCGAATCGGCGGACGCTCGATCAACCCTGATATTCTTATTCGCTCTTGCGTTGTCTCCGTGCCCTCTGTGCCTCTGTGCCTCTGTGCCTCTGTGCCTCTGTGCCTCTGTGCCTCTGTGCCTCTGTGCCTCTGTGCCTCTGTGCCTCTGTGGTGACAGACTTTGACTTGGAGTTCTTGATTTATGGCAGAAGAAATCTACGAAATCCACGCGATCAAGTACGCGCGGCTGATGCGCCGTTCGCCGGATAACTTCATCGGCGGGGATGCGCACGACACCGAGATGCCGCTGAATTATTACGTCTGGGTGATCTCGAACGAGGATCGCAGCATCGTGGTGGATACCGGCTTTAGCGAGTCCATGGCCAAAAAACGCAACCGTGAGATCGTGCATCCGGTGGCGGAAGGCGTGAAGGCGCTGGGCATCGAGCCAGAAAAGGTTAAGGACGTGGTCATCACGCACATGCATTACGACCACGCGGGCAACATCCCCTTGTTCGCGAACGCCCGCTACCATCTGCAGGACAAGGAGATGGATTTCGCCACCGGTCGCTGCATGTGCCATGGCCTGATGCGCCACGCTTACGAAGCCGACGACGTGGTGAGCCTGGTGCGTTGCGTGTTCGATCAGCGCGTGCAGTTCCACGACGGCGCTGCGGAAATCGCGCCCGGTATCGAGGTGCATCACATTGGCGGACACACCAAAGGCATGCAGGCGGTACGCGTGCGCACGCGCCGGGGATGGGTAGTACTGGCGTCCGACGCCAGCCATTTCTATGCGCACATGGAGCAGGATCGTGCCTTTCCGATCCTCTACAACCTGAACGACATGCTCGAGGGCTACAACACCCTGCGCTGGCTGGCGACTTCGCCGAATCACATCATCCCGGGGCATGACCCGCTGGTGATGGACCGTTATCCGGTCGCGCATCCGGGCATGGAAGACTGGATCGTGCGGCTCGACGCCGATCCAAAAAATTGAACGCGTCGATCAAGTATTCGAGTCGTCTTGCGGGTCGTTGCACAACCGATTAGATGATTTCATTTTATTCCACCGTCGCGCCCACCTCGCCTGGAGGATGAGGCGCCATGTTCCTGCACCTGGATCTGCTCGCGGTTCTCCTGCTCGGCGTGGTGGCCGGTACGCTTGGCGGTGTAATCGGTTTCGGCTCATCGATCATGCTGATGCCGGTGCTCGTCTTCCTGTTCGGACCGCGCGAGGCCGTACCGATCATGGCGGTCGCGGCCCTGCTGGCGAATGCGTCGCGAGCGGCGGTGTGGTGGCGAGAAGTAGATTGGCGCGCCTTTGCAGCCTATTCGGTGACTGGGGTTCCGGCCGCCGCACTTGGGGCGTCCACTCTATTGGCCATTCCCCAGCGATGGATCGAGATCGCCATGGGCCTGTTTTTCCTGGCGGTGATTCCTGCGCGGCGCTGGCTGGCGAAGCGCAACCTGCGCATCAATCTCTGGCAGCTCGCGCTCGCTGGCGCGGTGGTCGGCTACATCACCGGCATCGTGGTGTCGACCGGACCGATCAACGCGCCTTTCTTCCTGGCGTTCGGTCTGGTCAAAGGCGCGTATCTCGCGACCGAGGCGCTGGGCTCGCTCGCGGTCTACATCAGCAAGACCATCGTGTTCCGCAGCTTCGGGGCACTTCCGTTCGACATCATTTCCAAGGGCCTCATCATCGGCAGCTCGCTGATGGTCGGCTCGTTCGTGGCAAAGCGGCTGGTGCTCAAGCTGAAGTCAGAACAATTCAGCATGCTGATCGAAGGATTGTTGCTCGCGTCCGGTCTGACCATGCTGGGCGCTGCGGTGATCGCACGCTGACCGGATCAGGTTTCTGGCCCCAAGGTGAAAGTACGGGTGACGTCACACAAGGACAGGCACGCCCCAGATTTGGGTGGGCAGTCTCCACTCTGGCCTCTCTACGTGGCGGAGTAATTCAGAAATGGTGTATAAAACCCCTTGAGGCGTTTCGTTGCGGGCTCAACGTGGCGGCTCAGTAAGTCGATCAATATTAAGCCCATCTAAACTCTGGGAGGTGTGCGTCATGGTCAGAACAAAAAAATCATTTGGAAAACAGATCGCGGCTGCGGGGATAATGCTCTTGGTGGCCTGCGGATATGGCAGTGGAGGGCAGGCTGCGGAACCGAAGGTCATGGTTAATGACAACTCATTCAAGTGCATTAGCGAAATGACGAAAGTGCGGCATTTCTTTGTGGACAACCTGCTCGGGAACGTTGCCGACACGGTAGCTGTGGCAAACGCGGGAACCGGCGATTATCCCGAGGGTTCGGTGGTGCAGATCATGCCCAACGAGGTCATGGTCAAGCATGAGAAGGGATTCAGCCCGGCCACACGCGATTGGGAGTTCTTCTGGATCGACCTGGACAAGAACGGCGCCAAGATTTTCACGCGTGGCTTCGCGGAGGTGAACAATCGCCTTGACTTGAACTGTTTCGCCTGCCACGTCAAAGCCCGGCCGGAGCATGATTTTATTTGCGAAACAGAACATGGCTGCGATGCTCTCCCGGTTACCAGGGCGATGTTCGGCGCGCTGCAAAGGACCGACCCGCGTTGCCCGGGTTCGGACCAGGTGAGCGCCGAGGATGCCGAGTCTCTAAAACAGCTCGGTGAAATCGTCAAAGCCCTGACGGAGAAGAAGTAGAAGCGCCTGAAAACCTCATTTCGGGACAGGTCGGAAAATCTGTCCCGAAAGGAGTCATTCGATAGATTCTGCGGGAGCATGAAGGTTTTTCAGGCGCCAAAGAACGCCAGGAAATTCTCTGCAAGTGCCTCCGGTTGTTCTTCAGGCACGAAATGCCCGGATTCCGGGATCATTCCGCCGCGCACATCCACTGCGACGCGCCGCAGCGACTCCACCACTTCCATTCGTCTCCCCCAACTCTCCGCGCCACCCAGGGCCAGCACCGGCATCGGCAGCTTGAAGTGCCGGATCAGATCCGCGTTGCAGGCGATATCGTTGGGAATATTCCGGTAGTACTCGAGGCCGGCGCGCAGCGCGCCCGGCTGGGTGTAGCAGCGCAAGTACTCCCTGACAGATCGCTCGTCTATGGCGTCGGGGCGAAACGCGTAATTTCGATAGAACCACCCCAGATAGATGTCTTCGCGACCTTGAATGAGTTGCTCGGGCATGTGTAAGGTTTGATGAAAGGCGTGATGCCAGCGCTTTCCGCCTTGACTGATGTCCGGGCTGCCGTCTCCCGGAATGGTGACATCCACAATCGCGAGCCGCCTGACCGCCCCTGGATGATGAGCGGCAAGGGAATACGCGACAGGGCCGCCCCAATCATGGCCCGCAAGAAAGAACTCCTCGATTCCGAGCTCATGATTAAGTAATTCCCAGACATCGGACGCGATTGTCTTTTTGTCATAACCTTTGTCAGGCCGGGAGGTGTCCCCCAGACCGCGCAGATCCGGTGCGATAACCTGAAACGTTCCACTAAGCAGGGGAATGACCTTGTGCCATTCGTACCAGGTCTGCGGCCAGCCGTGCAGCAGCACGATGGGGAAACCCCGTCCGGAGGTGACGTAGTGCATGCGAACTTCTGAAAGATCGGCGTAGTGATGCGTAACATCGGCTTCAGGCATGGAAGGCTTTCTATCGGATTGCGTGCTCATGGGCATCTCAACGACTTCACGGAAAAGAACCGGCTAGGCCGCAGCCAGCCGGGCCGCGAAGTGCGGATAGGCGTCCGCTATTTCGCCGCGGATGCAATCGCGGATGGCGGCCAGCGTGGACGCATCAGGGGCGGGCGTGACGGGTACTTGCGCAAGGCAGTCGAATTCGAAACCGGTGTTATCGCGAATTTCCTCGACACTGTGTTCGGGGTGCACGCTTTGCAATCGGAAGCGGCGGCGCGCGCGATCGAAGTAAAACAAGCCAAGTCCGGTAAGCAACGCGTATGGGCCGCCGGGCCGGTGCACGCCGGCATCGCTTACGCCCGGCGCGCTGATAAAATCCACCTTCGGCACCATAACCCTGCGCGTGTGTTCTTCGCGAAACAGGATCACGCGTGGGATCAGGAAATAAAGGTACGCCGATCCAAATGAACCCGGCCAGCGCACCGGGGTATCCGGATAGTCGCCGGTGCCGACGAGATTGATGTTGGCCTGGCCGTCGATCTGCCCGCCGCCGAGGAAGAACGCGTCGATCCTGCCCTGCGCGGCCAGGTCGAACAGTTCGACGCCGCCGCTGGTGAAGAAGTTGTTTTTTTGCGAGCCGAGCACCGTGACGCGCATTTCGCCGCCGGATTGCAAACGCGCAAGCAATGCTCCCGCGCCGGGGATGGGCGACGAAGCCCCAACCGCCACATGGGCGCAACCTTGCAGCAGGCGCGCGATGACCGCGACGAGCAACTCAGTCCCGCTGGCCTCGTTCATGCCGCGGCTTGCACGCCGTCGTCCCACTCGGCGAGGAATTGCGCAACGCCTTCTGCGCCACTCCCCAGCGTTCCTCCGGCACTGCGCGCCAGCGTCATGTAACGGGCGATCGCGGCATCGTCCATCGGATACAGATCGGCGAAGGCGAGCGGCCATGCACCGCGTGCCGCCACCGCGATGGCGGATACGTAAATGGATGGCAGCACGGCGCCGGCACGAGCCGGATCTTCCAGCAGGTTGCCATCGACGATTTCCTCAACCGTGACCAGCGTCGTCTTCGCGGCGTGCGCCATCAGCAACACCTCGCGTTCCCTGCCGATGAACACGTTGCCCTCGCGATCGGCGTAGCGCGCGTGGAACAGCGCGACATCGGGCCGGATCGCCGGTAATGCCACGATCGGATCGCTGGGGGCGAACGGATTGTCGATCACCTTCCAGTCCGTGCGATGACGCAATACGTCGGTGCCGATCATGCCGCGAAGCGGGATGAAGGGGATGCCTTTCTCCGCAGCCTGCAGGGCGGCGTAAATCGCGGGACAGGTCGCGTCCATGATGCGCAGGGTATGGTTGCGTAATGCCGCCGTGAAGCAGGGCGCGGCGCCGAACTCCCCCATTGTGATCGCCGATGTTTCCACTGTAGAGACTGCGCCGGCGCCGATCAGCATGTCGGCCTGCAGGCCGCTGGTGGGAACGCAAACCAGATGCAGGTTGCGCACACCGCGGCGCGCCAGCGCGCGTGTCGCACCCATCGCCACGCCGGAAGAATCTTTTGGCACGGCGAGCAGCGCGCCGTCGGGGATTGCCGCTGCGAGTGACTCGATGGAGGTCAGGGGAGTTGCGCTCATGATCGGTGTGCCTGGATCGAAGCGGAGCGGCCATTATGGCGCGGAACAGCGCATGCGTCTAACAGCCGCTCTGGCGCGTCGTGTCTCAGTCTAGCAGCCTGTCGGACTTAGCAATTTGACGCAAAGCAATATGCGTGTAG
>JAYVMZ010000124.1:0-5359 GCA_043758735.1 Betaproteobacteria bacterium | reverse complement strand
GAGCAGGCCTTGCATGTTGTACTCCTTAGTCGGGGTAAAAAGCGGTGGAGAGCAATCTCGCTCTCCCGGGCTTTTATCCCTCCGTGGAGCCTCGTCATGAGGCCGGGCCACTCTCGGACCAGTCACCTTTGCAGGCCGGAACCCTAGTGTCCCTACCGGATCATGCTGCTTCGGGCAGCAAGACCATTCTCCGTCTGAAGGCTATCAAAGCAATTGGGGTGCCAATCCGGCTGGCCGGCAAAAAGTGTTTCCGGTTGATGGACTTGCACCGGAAGCCGGGGACAGGTGATGCCGGGTGCGCCGCACACAAATGGCGCTCGGACCCAGCTCCGCTGCGCCAAGTTAGTGCCGGGCAGGCTCAGGCCGTCGCATTGGACGCCGGTTCCGGCCGCCGCGCTGCGATCCGGTAAGATGCGGGCTGGAACGATGACCTGATAACGCGATGTCCTTTCTTGCCATTCTATTTACCCTCTTGATCGAGCAGGCTAGGCCGCTCAGCCCGCGCAATGCGGCCCATCGCTGGTATCTGCGCTACGTCAACTCCCTGGGCAATCATTTCAATGCCGGCGAGCAGGATCAGGGCATGGTCGCCTGGCTGCTGGCCGTGTTGCCCTGGGTGCTGATAGCAGTGGCGATCCACTATTTCCTGCTCGACATCAGCTTTGCCGCGGCCTGGATCTGGAACGTCGCCGTGCTGTATCTGACGATGGGATTCCGCCAGTTCAGTCATGCCTTCACCGAGATCATCGAAGCGCTGCGTACCGGCGATGTTGACCGCGCGCGCGTGCTGCTGACCGAATTTCGCGGCGAACCGGCCGCGGAATACAACGGCACGGAGATCGCCAAGGTCGCCATCGAGGAAGGCCTGATCAATTCGCATCGCCATGTGTTCGGGGTCATCTTCTGGTTCTTGATCCTGCCCGGCCCGAGCGGCGCGGTGCTCTATCGGCTGGCCGGCATCCTCGAGCAGAAATGGGGTGCGCGTTCGCCGGAGGATTACGGCGATTTCGGTAAATTCGCGCAGAAGGTATTCCACTACATCGACTGGATCCCGGTGCGGCTCACCGCGATGAGTTTCGCCATTGCCGGCGATTTCGAGGACGCGGTGTACTGCTGGCGATCGCAGGCGCCGACGTGGCAGGATCCGGAGCAGGGCGTGGTGCTGGCGAGCGGCGCGGGTGCGCTGGGCGTACGCCTGGGCGAAACGCTGCATCATAACGGCACCGTCAGCTTCCGTCCCGAGCTGGGACTCGGCGATGAGGCCGATGTGAACACCATGACGAGCGCGATCGGAATGATCTGGCGCGCGCTGGTCATCTGGATGTTCATCCTCGCGCTGCTGACCGTCGCGCGATGGGTGGGGGCGTAGCGGCCGCGTAGGCGCTTGGCGCGCGGCGCCAGGGCATCGTCTAGAACTTCTTGCCCGAATCGATTTCCCTCACGAGCTTGCGGTAGGCGTCGAGCCTACGCGCATCCACCGTTCCCTCCGTCTGCGCCTGCGCGATCGCGCAGCCAGGTTCCACCAGGTGGCGGCAGTTGTGAAAACGGCAATGGCCCAGCAGCGCGCGGAATTCGATGAAGGTCTCGCCAATCTCCGGCTGCGTGAGGTGATGCAGGCCAAACTCCTGCATGCCCGGCGAATCGATCAGATCGGACCTCGCGTCGAGGTGATAGAGCCGCGCATGTGTCGTCGTATGCCGGCCCGAATCGAGCGCCGCAGAAATCTCCGCCGTCGTGGCATTGGCGCCGGGTATCAGCGCATTGATGATCGTCGATTTCCCCATGCCGGACTGGCCGATCAGGACGCTGACCTGTCCGTCGAGCACGGGACGCAACGGCGCGATGTCCTGCTTGGCCGACACTGGAATGACGCGGTAGCCAAGGCCGGAGTAAAGCGCCAGGCGGCCCATGGCCGCCGCGCTTTCTCCCGCCAGGTCGAACTTGTTCAACACGATGACCAGGGAGAGGCGCTGATTCTCCGCAGCGGCAATGCAGCGATTCAGCAGCTCTTCGTAGAAACTCGGCACGACGGCCAGCACGATGACGATTTGCGTGACATTGGCGGCAATCAGTTTTTGGCGGAACTGGTCGGAGCGGTAAAGCAGTGCGGAGCGTGGATCGATCGCTTCTACCACGCCTTGTCCTTCCGCCGTGCGCGCGATTTCGACTCGATCCCCGCACGCCAGCGTGCTGCGCTTGCCGCGCGGAAAACAGGTGAGGACTTCAGAGCCTGAGAGTTCGATCAGGTATTGCCGGCCGAACGTGCCGACGACGACGCCGTGGTGCAGGCTTGGCTTGGCGCTCAAAGCTCAATCAAACACAACGCTAACCGCAAGGGCGCGGAGGATTCTTCACAACGCCCCCTTGAGGGGTGCGCAGAGGGAAAACGATGGATTGGTTTCAAAGGAATTGTTTGGTGTCGGCTACAAGGTTTAGAACCGGGAGATATTGGGAATAATACTTGGAGTGATCTTGCATTTCTCGAGCGATCAGGCTTCTGCTTTTATCGGTCGCAATTGTCCGCAGCCAATCCACGACTTTTTGTTCACTCCCGTCCTTGCTCTTTCTCCGTGACCTCCGCGTCCTCTGCAGTGAAAGAGTTACAGATCGAATAACGCATCGATTTTGGCGGCGCAAATAAAGTCGTTCTCACTAATTCCCTTGATCGCGTGCGTCATATAGGCGACGGTGGCTTGGCTGTAGCCTACGGCGATATCGGGATGATGGTCTTCGCGATGCGAAATCCACGCACTGGCATTCACGAATGCCATGGTCTCGTGGTAGTTCTTGAACTTGTACGTCTTCTGAACCAGACCATTCTTGTATTCCCAACCGGACAGGCCTTTGAGCATGTGGCCGATCTGGACATCCGTCATCGGCGCCACGCCACCTTCACACGGCTTGCATTTCTTCCTGACCAGCCCCTCGGATATTTCGCTCATGCTAATTCTCCTAATGCAATTTTCACCACAGAGGGCACGGAGAAAATCCGAAGACTGGATTGCCCGCGAATACTTTTTGACGTAATTGAGACTTTCTCTGCGCCCTCTGTGCCTCTGTGGTGAAAGGGGATATCTATGCTTTCGCCATTTGTTCGAGGCGGGCGATGCGGATCGAAGCGGGCGGGTGGGAATCGTAGAACGCGGAATGCAGCGGGTCCGGTGTCAGCGTGGACGCGTTGTCTTTGTACAGTTTGACGAGCGCGTGGACGAGATCGCGAGCGGGTGTGAACTTCGCGGCGTATTGGTCCGCCTCGAATTCGTGCTTGCGCGAATACATCGCGAGCAGCGGCTGCAGCAGGAAGGTGAACACCGGCATGACCAGGAAGAACAGGGTCAGCGCCATGGCGTCGGTGGCGGGGAAGGCGACGTTGAGTCCCTGGTAGAACCATTCCTGGTTCTTCAGCAGTCCGAGCAGGAAGAAGAAAATCAGCGAGAACACCGCCATGAGCGCCATGCGTTTGATCACATGGCGCATGCGGAAATGGCCGAGCTCGTGCGCCAGCACCGCTTCGATTTCTGCTATTTCCAGGCGCGACAGCAGCGTGTCGAAGAAAACGATGCGCTTGGATTTGCCGAAACCGGTGAAATAGGCATTTCCGTGGCTGCTGCGCTTCGAGCCGTCCATCACGAACAGGCCGCTGGAAGTGAAGCCGCAACGCGTGATCAGGTTTTCGATGCGCGTTTTCATCTCGCCGTCCTGCATCGGCGCGAACTTGTTGAACAGCGGCGCGATGACGCTCGGCGCGATGAACTGCACGAACAGCATGAAGGCAATCGCCACCAGCCAGACATACAGCCACCACAACTCGCCCATGCCCGCCATCAGCCAGAGCACGGCGAACAGGATGGGCAGGCCAAGCGCAGTGCCGACTGCCGCCTGCTTCGCGAGATCGCCGAAGAACATGCCCACGGTCATCTTGTTGAAGCCGAAGCGGCTCTCGATGCCGAAAGTGCGATACAGGTCGAAGGGAAGTTCGATGACGGAAAGGATCACGGTCAGGATCGCGACAAACGCGACGCCGCGCAAGATTCCGGAGGAAAAAATGGAGGCCGCGAGATTGTCGATGGCCTGCAGGCCGCCGCCGAATGTCAGGACCAGCAGAACCGCCGCATCGAACACCAGCGCCTTCATGTTGAGGCGCGTCTTTGCGCTGCTGTAGTCGGCCGCCTTCTGATGCGCGTCGAGGCCGATATCATTGGAGAATGCTGCGGGAACGGCGCCCCGATTTGCCTGGATGTGGCGTACATGGCGTGAAGCCAGCCACAGACGCAAACCCGTGGCGGTGATCAGCGCGGCGAGGAAAAGGATGGCGAAAACGTTCATGGATGTAGGTTAGTGTCTGTGACAGAATGACGCCGGGTAAAATTTCAGAAAAACTACAGAGGATTATGGCACAGGATCCCAACAATCTGATCTGGATCGACATGGAAATGAGCGGGCTCAGCCCGGACAATGACCGTGTCCTCGAAGTGGCGATCGTCATCACCGATTCGCAACTGAACGTTGTCGCGGAAGGCCCGGTCAAAGTGGTCCATCAGCCCGACGATGTTTTCGAACGCATGGATTCATGGAACAAATCCACGCACAAGAAATCCGGCCTGATCGATCGGTCGAAAGCATCCACGCAGGGCGAGGCCGAAGTGGAGGCCGAGCTGATCGCCTTCCTCGCGCAGTATTCACCCGCAAGCGGGTCGCCGATGTGTGGCAATTCAATCTGCCAGGACCGCCGCTTCCTCGCCAAGCACATGCCCAAACTCGAGGCCTTCTTCCACTACCGCAACCTCGATGTTTCAACGCTCAAGGAACTGGCCAAGCGCTGGAAACCGGGGATCATGGGCGGATTCGCCAAGCACGGCAAGCACGAAGCCCTCGCCGACATCCACGAGTCGATCGAGGAGTTGAAGTACTACAAGGAAAAGTTCATTAACCTGGAAGGTTGAGGAACCGTGATGCGTTGCGGGTGACGCGTAACGAGTTTAGGGCTGATGGGTAGGGATTGATAAAGAGAAGGTGAAAAAACGGCGCATATGCGCCGTTCGCATTTTCCCGTCACCCGTTACCTGTCACGCGTCACGGCTCTTCAGCACATACTGGATCAACCTTTGCGTCGACGGATCATGTTCCGCCGTCGGTTTGCCGGCCCTCAAATCCGCCAGCACGCCTCCCGCCAGCTGTTTGCCGAGTTCCACGCCCCACTGGTCGAATGAGTTGATGTTCCAGATCGCGCCTTGCACGAAGACCTTGTGCTCGTAGAACGCGATCAGCGCGCCGAGTGAGCGCGAGTCCAGCCGTTGCAGGACCAGGGTGTTGCTCGGACGGTTTCCGGGGAACACGCGATGTGGCGTCAGTCGCTCCA
>JAYVMZ010000123.1:0-2219 GCA_043758735.1 Betaproteobacteria bacterium | reverse complement strand
GAACATGAGGAATAAAAGGAAAACGGTTTGCGCTATGCCGGCCTGTCGTTTGCTCGCACCACTAGATGTAGAAGTTGTGGAGCTAAGTGGATACGCCTTTGGTAAAGCCACATGTTCCAATCACCGTTCACCGTTCACCGTTCACCGTTCACCGTTCACCGTTCACCGTTCACCGTCAAGCTAAACGCTGACGCGATTACGCCCCGCGCCTTTGGCGCGGTACAACGCTTCGTCGGCCGAGCGGATTACCACATCCGGCGTGTCAAGCAGCTCAGTGCGTTGGGCGGCGCCTATGCTCACGGTAACGGAAAGCAGTTCCGCGCGATTCGATCGCAGCGGCGGCGCATCCGGATGCGCCAGCGCGAAAGCGGACTTGGTCATCGTGCGGCGGTCCTGGCTGCGGCGCGCCTCGTTGCGTCGCTGCTGCGCCGTGCGCACCGACATCTTGTATTCCTCGATGTTCTTGCGCAGCGCCTCCAGGTGAGGCAGGGCTTCTTCGACCTGCTGGTCGGGAAACAGCACCGCGAACTCCTCGCCGCCGTAGCGGAACGCCTTGCCGCCGCCATCGACTTCCGCCAGCCGTGCCCCGACCATCTTCAGCACCTGGTCGCCGATGTCGTGGCCGTGCGTGTCGTTGAATTTCTTGAAGTGATCGACATCGACCATGGCGATCGTATACGAGGGCCCGAGCGCCACGAGCCGTTCCTGCAGGGCGCGCCGCCCGGGCAGGCCGGTGAGTTCATCGCGAAAGGCCATGCGGTGCGATTCCTGCAGCACGGCCAGCAGCAGCATGGTGCCGGCGGCAAATACGAATACGCCGTACACCACGGTCATGTCCGGCCACTCGCAGGCGATGAAGAACGCGATCAATGCCCCGGCCATGCCGACATCGAGCGGCAGGCGTTGCGACCATGACCTGGTCAGCGCCACGATGAATGCCGCAACGAGGAACAGGCGACCGAGGAGCGGCGTGGGGGTCGCCCTGAGCAGCCAATTGTCCAGCGCCGCGTGCCACGCCGTGCCGGACAGGGCGGTATGGCCGGCAGTCGCAATCCACGCCGTGATCAATACCTCGGCCAGACCCAGCAACAGCCAGCGGTAGTTGCGGAAATGGACGATGCCGCGTTCCGGCAGGATCAGCACGAGCAGAATATTGGCCGGCACGAAGATCGCGGCGGCGGTCAGCACTGCGCGGACGGGGAAATCATCCTGGCCGAAGGCGAGCGAAATACGGTAGGCAATGAAAGCAACGAGCAAGGAGACCAGCGCGATGAACGCCCGGCCGCGATTGAACCATAGCGCAATCGTGGTGCCGATGATCAGCACTGTGTAGGGGCCGAATACGCCGAACATGCCCAGGGAACTGGAGAACCGGTGGCTCGCCGCGGCTGCGATGCCGGACACGAGCAGCACGGTGGCCGGCATGGCGACTGCCCTCAGCTCATCGCGAAATGCAATCATCAGACGCAGCGCCGCATGGCGCGGGCCGGCACAACGAACAGGGTGCCGCTCAAGTTTTGCCCTTTCCGGCCTGGTAAGGCCGCGCTTCTTCGCGAATCACCCGGCGCAGGACGTTTTCCAGGTTTTCCTGTTCGATCGCGCGCTTCAGCGCTTCATTGATCAGCGTCTGATAGCCGCGGCCGCCGGCGCGCGAACGAAAATGGTCGACCACCGCCATGTCGAGATACATCGTCAGCCGGACCTTGCCGCGCGGCGACGCTTCATCGGCAAGCGGCGAGTCCCCCGAGGTGGCGCCGTCATCGCCTCGTTTGCGGCGACCGGAATGTCCGCCGGAAGATTCGGCCATTTGTTTGCGCATGGGCGCAGTGTGCATACATATATGCATATGGTCAAGCCGGGCGACGCGGTGCGAGAGCCGCGCAGATCCGGTGATAGCGGGTTGCGCGCGGATACGCGTTAAACTGGCGCTTCGTTCCCGTCAGGATCCTCATGCCAGCAGATCCTCTGCTCCTCGCGCGAGCCCAGTTCGGTCTGAACATCGGCTTCCACATTCTTTTTCCCAGCATCACCATCGCGCTGGCCTGGATCCTCGTCTACCTGCGCGTGCGCATCGAATTTGCGGGCGAGGCCTGGTGCAAACCGGCGTACCGGCTCTGGGTCAAGGTGTTCGCTTTGTCGTTTGCGCTGGGCGTCGTTTCCGGCATTACGATGAGCTTCCAGTTCGGCACCAACTGGCCGGGATTCATGAACAAGGCCGG
>JAYVMZ010000122.1:0-2084 GCA_043758735.1 Betaproteobacteria bacterium | reverse complement strand
CGTTCAGGGGAGTACTTCAGGCAGCAGTCAGCCGGTGCGATTGCGCCAGCGCAACGGGAACACGGCCCGCACCCGGGTCCCGCCGCCGCTCGCCGACTCGATCTCGAATGTGCCGCCTGCCAGCGCGGCCCGCTCCTTCATCGATATCAACCCCAGGCTGGAGTGATCGGCGGGACGCCGGCGCACCGCTTCCTGATCGAAGCCGCAGCCGTCGTCCCGGACTGACAGTTCGAGGCGCTCGTTTTTGATGCGAAGGTGCACGGCGATGTTTTTCGCTTTGGCGTGGCGTGCGGCATTGGTGAGGGCTTCCTGGACTATGCGGAAGCACGCGGTCTCGGTTTCCATGGCCAGCCGTCCGGGGAACGGGTCGACGGCGAATTCGATTTCCCATCCGCTCGCGCCGCGTTGCCGGTCCAGTGCCCACTGCAGCGCGGCCGCCAGACCCAGGTCATCCAGCGCGGGCGGGCGCAGGTTCAGCGACATGGTGCGCACCTGCTCGAGTGTCTGGCTTGTGATCTCCACGCATTCCTCGGTCAGCCCCCTGTCGTTGCCGCCCCGGTGCAGCGCCATTTGCAGCTTGATCTTGACCAGCGTCAGGGACTGGCCGATTTCGTCATGCAGTTCGCGCGCGATGTCGCGTCGTTCCTCTTCCTGCACTTCGAGAAGACGGGCCGACAAGGCCTGCAATTGCTGCCTGGCTTCCTGGATTTCGGCCTGCGCCTGCCGGCGGCGGATTTCCTGTTCGAAGCGGTCGAGGGCGAAGGCAATGTCTCCGGCGAGTGCGTTCAACAATTGCATGCGCTCGTCGTCGAAATGGTCGGTCTCGGACGCGTACAGGCTGAGTGAGCCGATCGACTTTCCTTCCAGCAGCAGCGGAACGGAAGCCGCGGAGCGGATCGAGTACTTGCGCATTCTCTCGTGCCAGACGGCAAGGCGCGGGTCCTGCAGCGTGTCGTTGCACACGTAGGCGCGGCCTCCACGCGCCGCGCTGGTCGCCGGTTGGCGCCCGCCCGATTTATCCGCCTCGAGCGGCATGTCGAGGCCGTCGAGAAAACCGTGCACGCTGCCGTAGCTCGCGACCGGGACGAGGACGCCGGATTGCTGATTGCTGATACCCACCCAGGCGAAATTGAAGCCGCCGCGCGTAACGGCGATGCGGCTCATGTCCTGGAACAACTGGTCACGCGATTGCGCACGTGCCAGTGCGGCGTTGGCTTCCGATAGCGCCGCGTACAGATTGGCCAGATGCAGAATGCGCAACTCGGCTTCGCGCCCCGCGCGTTTTGCCTCGACTTCCTCGATGGCGCGGGTCAACGCCGAGGCGAGGCGGGTAAGGTTGGTCTTGAGCACATAGTCGGTGGCTCCGCGCTTGAGCATGTCCACCGCCGTGTCCTCGCCCATCGCACCCGAGACGAAGACAAAGGGAAGATCGGGCGCGCGTTCCCTGATGATTTCAAGCGCGCGCATGCCGCCGAACCCGGGAATGGAATAATCCGACACGATGATGTCGGGCCCATATTCGGCGAGCTGCTGAAGGAAAGCGGCCTCGGTCTGCACCCGCCGCGCTTCGAACGCAAGGCCGGAACGTTCGAGTGCGCGTGACTGGAGCCGGGCGTCGACTTCGGAATCTTCCACCAGCAGGATCTTGAATGCTCGGTCCATGGCTTTTATTTTCCGTGCGCCAGCCGATCGCGCACCATGTTCACGTGACTGCGCAGCACGAACAACTGATCGGCGAACGGCAGCGGCGTCTTGATATGGTTTACCGCGTGC
This sequence comes from Betaproteobacteria bacterium, assembly GCA_043758735.1. GTDB lineage: Bacteria > Pseudomonadota > Gammaproteobacteria > Burkholderiales > JACQAP01 > JACQAP01. The sequence continues at coordinate 311 of JAYVMZ010000122.1, read as the reverse complement.
TCGACACGGTCGAGCCGCCTGAGAATTTCCTGTTTTTGCTCCGGGGTCGGGTCGGAGAACATGTCCTTCTCTATGGCAATCAGCACGCCGTACCAGCGATAGACGCGCGACCTCACCCGCCAGCGGTAGATGACGGGCACCAGCCTCATCGCCGGAATGATCACGACCACCAGCGGAATCAGCACTACCAACAACCGGTCCGGTTTTTTCTGGTCCACTGGCAGGTCTTTTCTTGAAGGTCGCGGATTCGACGGTTGCATCGGCCCGCCAGCCGTCGGCCCTATTTCCCGCCGCAGGGAAAGGCTTCGCGC
>JAYVMZ010000121.1:0-4249 GCA_043758735.1 Betaproteobacteria bacterium | reverse complement strand
CGAACGGCTGCCGCCCCGTCAACGCGAGGCCTTTCTGTTGCGTTACTGGGAGGAACTGGATGTGGCAGAGACCGCGCAGGCGATGGGATGTTCGGAAGGAAGCGTAAAGACGCACTGCTCGCGGGCCACGCATGCGTTGGCGGCATTTCTGAAGGAAAAAGGGATCGAACCGTGAACGAGAATGAGGTTGCCGGAAAGATTGTTGCGCGACTCGACCAGGACCTGGCCGAGTTGCCGGCGCCGATCGTTCAAAAACTTCAGTCCGCCAGGATGGCGGCCACAGCCGCCTATCGCCCCGGCAAACCGGTGTGGGGGCACTCGGGGACGGGTAACGACCGGAGCGCCTGGGGTTTGGGCCGCGGACTGACCACGCGGCTGGTCCTGCCCGCAGCCGTCGTCCTCGCCAGTCTTACCGGGTTGATCTATTGGCAGATGTCGAGTCATCATGAAGAAGAACTGGACACCGGCCTGCTGGCTGGCGAACTGCCCATCCATGCCTATACCGATCCGGGTTTCGAAACTTGGTTAAAGCACTCGAATTACGCTCAGTCGCAACAGTAATACTGGCGCTCTCCTTGTTTTTTGGCGTGACCGCGGCCCATGCGGAACCGCAAGGCGCCGCCTGGGCGAAGCTGACGCCCGAACAAAAATCCATCCTCGCCCCGCTGCAACCGCAGTGGGACAAGCTGGATGCGGAACGGCGCAAGCACTGGATCGGTCTGGCGGCCCGTTATCCCGGCCTGCCGCCGGAGCGGCAGCAGCGGGTCCAGCAGCGCATCCATGAGTGGGCCGCACTGACGCCCGAGCAACGAGCGCAGGCCATCGAGCGCTACAAGCGCATGAAGCAGCTCCCCCCGGAAAAGCACGACCAGTTGCATCAACGCTGGCGAGAGTACCAGGAGTTGCCGGAAGAGCAGCGGCAGAAACTGCGCGACGCGCACGCGCCCGCGGCCAACCCGGGCAAGTAAGCGGTGCAAAGCCCGCCGTCCTCGCGAACCGGTGCGCCCGCACCGAAAATTACGCTCGATCCTGCACAATCCTTGGCGCTTGCCTCTTTGCGCCTGCGGCTGATGAGCCTGGTGTACGAAGGCATTCTCCTGTTCGCAGTGCTGTTCGTAGCCTCGTACCTGTTTCTGGGACTTGCGCGCGATGCGCAAGGCGGATTCGCGCGCGTACTCTTTCAGATCTACCTGCTGTCGGTGTGCGGCGCTTATTTCGTTTTCTGCTGGACGCGCACCGGGCAGACGCTGCCGATGAAAACCTGGCGCATGAGGGTCGTGACGCAGGCCGGCGAAGCGCTGGGCATGGGCAGGGCGTTCCGCCGCTATCTTTTCGCAGTACCAGGCGTGTTGTCAGGCATCAGCCTTCTGTGGGCGCCTTTCGACAGGGAGCGACAATTCCTGCACGACCGGCTGGCTGGCACCCGCATAGTGCGGGTGCGTGAACCGTTAACGGTGAACAGCGAACGGTAAACAGTGTAGAGCAGGCCTCACTCGCTTTTACCGTTCACCGTTCACTGATTACCGTTCACCGCCTTTCAACCCGCCACATCATTGCCACAGCCGCAGCGAGGAATGCCAGCGTGGGAAAAATTGCGCTGAACAGCGGCGGCCAGGCATTGAGCAACCCGAGATGGCCGAACAGGCGGTTTGCCAGGTGGAATCCCAGACCCAGCATGATGCCGGTGAAGATCTTGCCGCTGACGCCGCCTTCGCGCACCTGGAAATAGGCGAACGGCAAGGCCAGCACCATCATGACCAATACCGCGAAGGGATAGATGATCTTTTGCCAGAGCACGATCTCGTAGCGGGAGGTCTCCTGGCGGTTTTCGCTGAGGTGCTCGATATAGGAAATCAGCTCCATCAGCGACATCTGTTCCGGCACGACCATCAGGACATTGAGGATTGAAGGATTGAGCACCGAGCGCCAATACGCCTCGGGAATGCGGCTTACCGTGGTACGGTTCTCCTCGAACCGGGTCTGCACCACGTCTTTGAGGCGCCATAAATTCTCACGCTGGAACTCACCTGATTTTGCGCGGCTGATGGCGCGCAACCGGTAGTCGGAATCGAACTCGTAGATCTTCACTTCGTGAATGACCGTTTCCGGCATGATCCGCTCGACATTGACGAAATTGGTATCGTCTTTGACCCAGAGTCCCGAGCGGAACGCCTGTGCGACGACAGTACTCGACGTGGCCTTGAGCCGGAGCTTTTGAGCGGCCTGCTCGCTGGCGGGCGCGACGAACTCCCCGATGAGGAAAGTCAGGATCGAGAGCGCCACGCCGATCTGTATCAGCGCGATCGCCATGCTCTTGATCGATACGCCGGAGACGCGCATGACCGTGTATTCGGAATGGGCGACCATCTGCGCCAGGGCGAACAAGGTGCCGATCAGCGCGGCGACCGGCAGGATCTCATAGGCCCGGCCGGGAAGGCTCAGGAATACATAGAGTGCGGCGAGCGACAGCCGGTAGCTGCCGCGCCCGAGATCGCCGAGCTCCTGGATGAAATCGAAGAACGCGAACAGCAGCAGCAAGGCCACGAATATCAGCGCGGTGCTCCAGAAAATCTGTATGGCAACATAACGGCGGATCGTCTTCACCGGATGCGCCTGCGCAACGGCCGCGCCGAGAGCCGCAGATAGAACATCATCGCCACTATCGTCAACATCACCAAATGCACGGACCACATGCCGAGGAACACGCCAATCTTCTGTTGCGTGACCCACGCCTGGAAAATCGACAACAGGTTCGTATAGACCATGTACAGCAGGGCGGCAAGCATGAGATTGAGCGAACGGCCCGCGCGCGGATTGACAAAACTCATCGGGATCGCAAGCAGGCTCAGTATTAGCGCGCTGATGGGCAAACCGGCGCGCCAGATCAGCTCCGCCCGTGCTTCCGGGGTCTTGTCCGCGATCAGCGTCGACGTGGGCTGGGCTTTGACCGTGGGCAGCGTGTCCTTGACCTCGTTGGCCTCGACGCGCACCGAGTACTTGTCGAAGTCGATGATGCGGTATTCCGCCGAGCCGGGCGGGCCGATATAGCGCCTGCCGTTGAGCATCACCAGAAAGCGGTCGCCATTGGGTGCGGTTTCCTGATAGCCGCGCTTGGCCACCGTCGTGCCGATTTCGCCATTTTCGTCGGAATGCACAAAGATGTTGGCAACGGTCGACAGGTTCGCGGCCAGTTTCTCGACGAAATAGACGCGTTCGCCGTTGCGTGATTCCTTGAATACGCCGGGGGAGATAGCGGCGATGTCATCCTGGCTATCCAACTGGCGCCGGTAAGCCTCCGCCTTCGCCACGGCCCATGGCGACAGGAACATGCTCAGGACCGCTATGACCAAGGTCACTGGCGCCGCATAAAGCAATACCGGACGGATCCAGGAATTGAGCCCCTGCCCGGACGTGAACCACACCACCATCTCCGAATCGCGGTAGCTGCGCGTCAGGGTTATCAGGACCGAGATGAACAGCGTAATGGAGAGCAGGTGCGGCAGGTATCGCAGGCTGGCGAAGCCGAGGAAGGTCAGGACCGCATCGGACGAGATGTTGCCACGCGCGGCATAGCCGAGGAACCGGATGAGCTGAGTCGTGATCGTAATCGCCAGCAGGACGAATAAGGTGGCGATGCCGGTGGCGGTGAACTCCCGCAGCAGGGAGCGTTGGAAAATCATGTGCTACTTTGACTTTTGCTCGACGTGGAAGGGATAATCCTAAGTAATTGAATGAAAAACAGCATTATTGAGGAGTCCGCAGTGGAATTTAGCATAAAAGCCGCAGCACCGGAAAAATTGAAAACCGATTGTGTCGCCGTCGCTGTATTCGCTACGGCGAAGCTCTCGCCAGCGGCATTGGCGCTTGATCGCGCCAGCAAGGGCAGGATTTCGGGGATTCTCAAGCGGGGCGATTTCGACGCGAAGCCCGGCTCCACCCTGATGCTCTATGACCTGGCCGGGGTAACCAGCAAGCGCGTGCTGCTGGTCGGATTTGGCGCGCAGAACGAAACGGCCGCGAAGGAGCTTCGCGACGGCGTGCGCGGCGCAGTGCGCGCCATGGCCGACGTTGGGATCGGCGAGGCCGCGTTCTATGTCGCGGACGTCACCGTCAAGGATCGCGAAGCAAAGTGGGTGACGATGCAGGCGGCGATGACATCCCTTGAAAATACCTACCGATTCGACCGCCTCATGAGTAAATCGCGCGGGCAACGCAAGAACCTGAAGCGCATCGTCTTCGGCCTGCTGCG
>JAYVMZ010000120.1:0-7630 GCA_043758735.1 Betaproteobacteria bacterium | reverse complement strand
GGGCAAATGTTCTTCCACCTTGGGGATCATGCACGGGCCATTGAGTTCTATCTGAATAACATCAAGGCGCTCAACGGTACCCTCGCCAAGGACCGGCTGGGGATGGCGGGTATCCCGCTAGTGTTCACGCGAGGGTATTTATCATGGTCGCTCGCCGAACTCGGGCGATTCCCCGAAGCCATTGCCGAGTGGCAGGAAGCGATTCGACTCGCGGAAGAGGTGAAACATCCGTTCAGCGAAGCCTTCGCCAAGTATTGTGGCGGGTTCCTCTATTTGCGCAAAGGCGAGATCGAACGCGCGATCGCACAACTGGAACCGGGATTCGCGCTATGCCAATCCATGAACCTGCGTCTCGAGTTGCCGTTCGTGGCGTCCTTCCTCGGGCTCGCGTACGCGTACGTGGGGCGGCACGACGATGGCATCGCCATAGCAGAGCATGCCGTCAACGAAATGAATTCCCTGAAAATCGAGTCCGGGCGCTCGTGGATCGTCGGACTTCTCGGCTATACCTACCTCATCGTAGGTCAACCGGCAAAAGCTTTGCACCTGATGGAGCAAGCGTTGGAATTGGCCGAACTGCACGGTGAACGCGGCTGGGTGGCATGGGTGCACCACGTACTCGGACTGGCGCGAATGGCCGAAGGAGGAACAAGCGTCGACAAGGCGCGCAGCCTGTTTGAACAGGCGATAGAGGGAGCGCGGGAACTTCAGTTGCGGCCTTTGCTTGCGCGTTCGGAACTCGCACTCGGCCAACTGCATAGGCGAACCGGACAACGGGACATTGCCCGGCAGAATCTGGACAATGCAGTTTCGCTGCTCAGGGAATTGCAAATGCCGATCTGGTTACAAAAAGCGGAGATGGAACTGCAGGCTTTGAATTAATCTGCCCGCCAATGGCCGACCTCTATATATCCACCTTTTACGAGATCATTCATGATGCGGCTTACCACCTCCCGGGCCTTGCGTGGAAAGCAGCACTTCCTTGCCGTTCGTTTCGCTCAAATAGGTTTTCACGCTGCCTGATTGGATAACGAATAGCGCGTTGCCCTGCTCGCCCTCATTGACAATGATCGAACCCTTGGGATAAGTGCGTACGGTTGAACGTGCGTCCAAAAGATCCAGCTGAGCATCGGACAGTTCAGAGAACAAAGTCACTTTGCGAAGCATTTGATCCCTCTCTTTTTCACGCCCAACTTCGACCGATCCTTGTTCCATCATTTTTACAATGAAGACGCATCCGCGTCCAGCAGACCAATCCCCCGCTCATTCCGGTTGGAGCCGGGTGGGAACATCTACACCAGTCTTGCAACCCGCAACTGTGCGTGCGTCTGGGCACTCCCTGGTACTGCCAGACCGGCGGCAAGGTGCCTGCCGACCATTGACGATGTCGAATGGCGTAACCTGCAGAACCGTAAAGGCCGGCGCGACGGGACTGACCACTACCGCAGCGCAATTTCCTGCAACGATGCGGAGCGCGTCCCGGGCAACGGCCGGTTGTCGGCGGCATGATAGGTAAACACGGCGGCGAACTTGGTCAGTGACGTGCGATTACGGCCCGCCGCGTGCAGCAGGCGGCAATGGAAGAACAGCACGTCGCCTTCATCGAGTTCCGCTGCGACTTTTGCCTGCAGAACATGCTGGTTCTCCGAGAGGTCGGTGCGGAAAAATAGATCCTGGTCGTACCGCTCGCGGCCAAAGTCCGTTTTGTGCGAGCCGGGCACCAGCCACAGGCAGCCGTTTTCCTCGTGCTCGGGACCGAGCGCGAGCCACACCGAAACCAGTTCGGGTTTCTCAAACGACCAATAGCGAATGTCCTGGTGCCAGCCGGTGGCGCTGCTGAAAGCGGGGTTCTTGGTCATAATGCAATTGTGGTGGGCCTGCGACAATTCCAGCGAGGGTCCGATCACCTGGTGCAGCCTGCTCGCCAGTTGCGCCGACGTCGCCCAGTCCCGATACAACGGATCCCGTGCGCACGCCCGCATCAGCCGCCGCACCGTGTGCCCGCCGGGCGCATCGATCGACGTCGGCGCGCCGGGATACCTGACCTGGGCCTCGTATTCCAGCGGCTGCGCTTCCGCCGCAAGATCGCGCCGCGCCTGCGCCTTCATGCTTTCGCACATTGCGTTCGGTACAAGCCCGCGCGCAATGACGAAACCGTCACGGGCGAACTGATCGAGTTCTGCGAATGAAAACCCGTTCAACTGCTCACCCATCACCGCTATCGCGTCAGCGATACGCGGCATTGAACTTCTCCAGCGCATCGCCGCCGGGACACAGGTCCTTCTCGCCGAGCTTGTTGAACGGCGAGGCCACGGTGCCCAGCTGCGCATGCAGGTCTTCCGGCTCGGGATCGACGTGTAAGACCCCCGTCACGATTTCCCCGGCCGCCTTGCGTCCCTGCAGGTAGTTCATCGCGGCAATGCGATCGTGCACTTCGTATTCCGCGGCCAGCTTGCGCAGTTTCAGCACGGAGCCGTCGTGCTGGGTGATTTCCTCGACTTGACCCGGCGCATAGTCCGCAGTGATCGTCTCGCGCGGCATCATGACGTCGAGCTGGTTGACCGCTTCGTTATGCTCCCGCACGTAATCGAAGCTCTTGGTCGAACCGGAATGGTTGTTGAACGCCACGCAAGGCGAAATGCAGTCGATGAACGCCGCGCCGCGATGCAGGATCGCGCCTTTGATCAGCGGCACCAGTTGCGCCTTGTCGCCGGAGAAGCTGCGGGCGACGTAGGTCGCGCCCAGCTCCATCGCCAGCAGGACCATGTCGATGGCGGAATCGGTGTTGACCGCGCCTTTCTTGCTCTTCGAACCGCGGTCCGAAGTCGCCGAGAACTGGCCTTTCGTCAGGCCGTAGACGCCGTTGTTCTCGACGATGTAGACCATGTTCACGCCGCGGCGCAAACTATGCGCGAATTGCCCGAGTCCGATCGATGCGGAATCGCCGTCGCCCGATACGCCCAGATAAATCAGCTCGCGGTTGGCCAAATTGGCACCGGTCAGCACGGACGGCATGCGCCCGTGCACGCTGTTGAAACCGTGCGAGCTGCTCAGGAAATACGTCGGCGTTTTCGACGAGCAACCGATGCCGGACAACTTGGCGATCCGATGCGGCGGGAGGTCAAGTTCGAAACACGCCTGGATGATCGCCGCGCTGATCGAATCGTGGCCGCATCCCGCGCAGAGCGTGGAAATCGCGCCTTCGTAGTCGCGCCGCGTGAAGCCCAGCTTGTTGGCCGGCAGTTGCGGATGATGCAGCTTCGGCTTGGTTATATAAGTCATGGCGATCCTATTTTTTCTGGCGTATCGCTCATGGCGATACTTTCCTCATGGGCGTTACCTTGAGTGCTTTTGCGTCTTCGGCGATTTCCCTGACGATGAAACGCGCGGTGATCGGCGTGCCGTCGTAGTGCAGCACCGGTGTCAGTTTGGCGGGATCGACGCCGCATTCGTTCACCAGCAGCATGCGCAGTTGCGCGTCGCGGTTCTGTTCAACCACAAACACATGGTCATGCGTCGCGATGAAATCCTCGACCTGGTCGTGGAACGGGAACGCGCGTATGCGCATTGCGTCGAAGTGGATGCCCTGTTGCTCGAGGGAATCGAGCGCTTCGTGCATAGCCGGACTGGTAGAGCCATAGTAAATCACGCCGAGCTGGCTCGGCTGCAGAGCCAACCGGACCTGCGGCTTCGGGATCAGTTCCTTTGCCGATTCGAATTTGCGCAGCAGCCGCTGCATGTTGTCCATGTAGTCCGGGCCCGCTTCGCTGTAACGCGCATAGCGATCCTTGGTCGTGCCGCGCGTGAAGAACGATCCGCGCGACGGATGCGTGCCGGGATAAGTGCGGTAGGTGATTCCATCGCCGTCGATATCGAGGTAGCGGCCGAACTCCTTGCCAGAATCGAGATCGTCGAAAGTCGCGACCTTGCCGCGGTCGTAGCGGCGCGCATCGTCCCAGGCCAGCGGCCGGCTCAAGTGATCATTCATGCCGATGTCCAGATCGAGCAGCACGAATACCGGTGTCTGCAAACGCTCGGCAATGTCGAACGCATCGGCCGCGAAATCGAAACTCTCGGCCGGGTCTTCGGGAAACAGCAGCACGTGCTTGGTATCGCCGTGCGAGGCATACGCGCATGCCAGCACATCGGCCTGTTGCGTGCGCGTAGGCATGCCGGTCGAAGGGCCGCCACGCTGCACGTCGAAAATCACTGCGGGAATCTCGGCAAAATAGGCCAGGCCGATGAACTCCTGCATCAGTGAAATGCCGGGGCCCGAGGTGCAAGTGAATGCCCTTGCGCCGTTCCAACTCGCGCCGATCACCATGCCGATCGAAGCGAGTTCGTCTTCGGCCTGGATCACCGCATAACGATTGTTGCCCGACGCATCCTTGCGATAAGTCTGGCATTGCCGCGCGAATGCTTCCGCCATACTCGACGAGGGCGTGATCGGATACCAGGCAGCCACGGTCGCGCCGCCGTACACGCAGCCGAGTGCGGCCGCGGTGTTGCCGTCGATAAAAATGCTGTCGCCCACGGCGGAGGCGCGACGCACGCTCAGGCCGATCGGGCATTCGAAATGCGTTTTGGCGTAATTTCTGCCGAGGTGCAATGCCGTGACGTTAGGCGCAATCAGCTTGTCCTTGCCCTTGAACTGTTCGCCGATGAGCTTCTCGATCTCGGCGATGTCAATGTCCAGCAAAGCGGCCAGCGCGCCGACATAAACGATGTTGCGAAACAGCTGTCTCTGGCGCGGATCGGAATACTGCAGGTTGCAGATTTCGGTCAGCGGCACGCCAATAACACGCACGTCCTCGCGGAATTTCGATTTCGGCAGCGGCTTGGTCGAGTCGTAGAACAAATACCCGCCCGGTTCGATGCCGAGTATATCCTTGTCCCAGGTTTGCGGATTCATCGCCACCATCAGGTCGACGCCGCCGCGCGCGCCCAGATAACCCGCCTCGGAAATCCGCACTTCGTACCAGGTCGGCAGGCCCTGAATGTTGGAGGGGAAAATGTTGCGCGGACTGACCGGCACGCCCATGCGCAGGATGGATTTGGCGAACAGCTGGTTGGCCGACGCCGAACCCGAGCCGTTGATGTTGGCGAACTTGACGACGAAGTCGTTTATTTTGGGCTGCGACATGCCGGCCCCGCGTGCGTGACATTCAGGAGGAATTTGCGCATGTCCCACGCGCCCGTCGGGCAACGTTCCGCGCACAGCCCGCAGTGCAGGCAGACATCCTCATCCTTGGCCATGATGCGGCCGGTCTTGAGCAGGTCCGAGATGTACAAATCCTGCGACAACTCCCTGGCCGGAGCACTGAGCCGGCCGCGCAGGTCTTCTTCCTCGCCGTTGGCTGTGAACGTGATGCAGTCCATCGGGCAAATGTCCACGCAGGCGTCGCACTCGATGCACAGCGGCGGCGAGAACACGGTCTGCACGTCGCAGTTCAGGCAGCGCTGCGCTTCCGCGAAAGCCATTTTTGCGTCGAAGCCGAGTTCGACTTCGACCTTGATGCTCTTCAGCGCAATGATCTGGTCCTTGAGGGGCACCTTGTGGCGCAGGTCGCCGGAGACATCGTTGTCGTAGCTCCACTCGTGGATGCCCATCTTCTGGCTGACCAGGTTCACCAGCGGACCGGGCCGAATGCGCACATCTTCGCCGTTACAGAATTTGTCGATCGAGATCGCCGCGTCATGGCCGTGGGCAACCGCCCAGATGATGTTCTTCGGGCCGAACGCCGCGTCCCCGCCGAAAAATACGCGCGGCTGCGAGGCCTGGAAAGTCACCTTGTCAACCACCGGCATGCCCGACTTGTCGAAGTCGATGCCGGCATCGCGCTCGATCCACGGGAATGAATTCTGCTGGCCGACGGCGACGAGCACGTCATCGCATTCGAAGTGCCGATCCGGTTCGCCGGTCGGCACGAGCTGCCGGCGTCCCTTGTCGTCGAACACCGCCTTGACCTTTTCGAAGGTCATGCCGCTGAGCTTGCCGTTGCGATGCTCGAAGGCTTTGGGCACCAGGTAGTTCAGGATGGGGATGCCTTCATGGGCCGCGTCTTCCTTTTCCCACGGACTGGCTTTCATTTCATCGAAGCCGCTGCGCACGATGACTTTGACGTCGGTACCGCCAAGTCGCCGCGAAGTCCGGCAGCAGTCCATTGCGGTGTTGCCGCCACCGAGCACGATCACGCGCTTGCCGATTTTTTCGACGTGGCCGAATGAAACCGATGACAGCCAGTCGATGCCGATGTGGATGTTCTTTCCCGCTTCCTTGCGCCCCGGGAGGTCCAGGTCGCGGCCGCGCGGCGCACCCGTGCCGACGAAGACCGCGTCGAATCCCTCTGACAACAGTTTCTTCATGCTGTCGATGCGCACGCCGCCGCGGAACTCCACGCCGATGTCGAGCACGTAGCCGACTTCCTCGTCGATGACTTCTTCGGGCAGGCGGAAACGCGGGATTTGCGTGCGGATCATGCCACCTGCTTTCGGGTCCTGATCGAACACCACGACTTCGTAGCCGAGCGGCGCCAGGTCGCGCGCGACCGTCAGCGATGCCGGCCCGGCGCCGATACAGGCGATGCGCTTCCCGTTTTTCTGCGGTGGACCCTTGGGCAGCTGCGCGCGGATGTCACCCTTGTTGTCGGCGGCAACGCGCTTCAGGCGGCAGATTGCGACCGGCTCCGGCTTGGCCTGGTTGTGCTCTTCAACCCTGCCCCGCCTGCAGGCGGGTTCGCAGGGCCGGTCGCAGGTGCGGCCGAGGATGCCGGGGAAGACATTCGACTTCCAGTTAACCATGTAGGCATCGCCGTAACGTCCCGCGGCGATCATCCTGATGTATTCCGGAACGGGGGTGTGGGCGGGACACGCCCACTGACAGTCCACGACCTTGTGGAAATAGTCGGGTGCCGCGATATCAGTCGCCTTCAAAAAATGCTCCTCCGGCTGGGCGCTGGCCTGGGAATTATTATTGCCCGCCGGATCCGATCAGATTCGGAACTCATTCGAAAAGCGGGGTCTTTGCTGCCCATTATCTCTATACGACTAGTGTAACCCGATGTAACCCGGTAGTTAACAGCGCTGTACTAATCCAGAACATGCGATACCAGCCCATCGGCCAGCTTCGGCTCGAACCAGGTCGATTTCGGCGGCATGACCTCGCCGACATCGGCAACCGCCATCAAGTCTTCCATGCGGGTCGGAAACATCGAGAACGCCGCCGCCATTTCGCCGCTGTCGACTCGCCTTTCCAGTTCCGCCACACCGCGGATGCCGCCGATGAAATCGATGCGCTTGTCGCGCCGGGGATCGGTGATCCCGAGCAGGGGTACGAGCAGTCGATTGGCCAGCAGACTGACATCGAGCCGTTCCACCGGGTCGTTCATCGGCACCAGGCCCGGATGAATGTTCAATCGATACCACTGGCCGGTCAGGTAAAGGCCGAACTCCCCGGGTTTCGCCGGGGTGACGGCGCCGGAAGCCGCATGCAACGCGAAACTCTGGCCGATTTTCGATAGCAATTCCTGGCGGCTAAGCCCGTTCAGGTCAGTGACTGCGCGGTTGTACGGCAGGATGCGCATCTGATGATACGGAAACGCCACCGCCAGAAAAAAGTTACAGCTTTCGG
>JAYVMZ010000119.1:0-5701 GCA_043758735.1 Betaproteobacteria bacterium | reverse complement strand
GGGGGCATTGACTCAACCCCTATTCCAATTTTACTTTTCTTCGATGTTGCCATTCCTCTGTGCCCTCTGCGCCTCTGTGGTGATCGCCTGTCGATATCGAGCACTACGTATTTCCCAGCATGCGCACTTCCTGCTGCGGGAAGGGGATGACGATCTTCCTGCTGCGGAAGGCTTCCACAATCGCCTTCTTGATCTCGCCGCCCGCAGGTCCGAAATCGCCCACGCTGGTCCACGGCCTGACCGCCAGGAGGATCGACGAATCCGCAAGCACATTGACTCCCATTCCCGGAGCCGGTTCCTTCAGGACACGGGGATTGCTTCGTAGTACTTCCTCGATGGTGGCGAGCGCGGCGTTCAGGTCGGTGTCGTAGGCAACGCCTACCGCGATGTCCAGTTGCCGGATGCTGCCGTAGTTGTGCAGGATCTCGCCTACGATCTTGCGGTTCGGGATCACCACCGTGGACATATCCGCGTGATTCAGGGTGGTCTTGAAGACGCCCATGGTTTCCACGGTGCCCTCGGCGCCGGCAATGGCGATGTATTCGCCGATGCGGAACGGGCGCGTGAATATGATGGTCAGGCCGGCCACAACGTTGCTCAGCACACCCTGCATCGCCAGCGCGATGCCCGCGCCTGCGACGCCGATGCCGGCGATCAGCGGCAGCAGTTCCACGCCGAGATTCTGCAGCGCCATGATCGAGAAGATACCCAGGATCAGGATCTTCACGGCGCGCACGAGCAAATCACGCACGGGCGATTCGAGGTCGAATTTCTTCAGTCCGCGCGCCATCGCCTTGCCGACCCAGCGGCCGACGAAAACGCCAGCCACGATGATGACGACGGCGACGAATACCTTCGGCCCAAACCTGATTGCGAGGTCGACGACCGTTGCCTTGACCTGACTGAGTGATTCGACGTGCTCGTTCATGAAACTCCCCCGTGAATGCCGTGAATGTCGTGAAAATTGCGATTCTTGCAAACGTGATACAGGACTCGGGACTCAGCAAGAACCTGAAGCAGAATTCGCTGTTTTCCTTTCCCTTCGCTTTTCACTCGGCCCTGAGTCCTCAGTCCTGAGTCCTGCCCTTCAATCTCTCCATCGCCGCGACCAGTTGCGCGCTGATACCGGGTTCCCAGGCCGAATGACCCGCGTTGGGAATGACGGTGTAGTCCGCTTCGGGCCACGCCTTATGCAGGTCGTCGGCCGAAATGATCGGGCACACCATGTCGTAACGCCCCTGCACGACGATCCCGGGAATCGACCGCAGTTTCCACGCATTGTCGAGCAGCGAATTGGGAGGCAGAAAAATGTTGTTGGTGAAGTAGTGCGCCTCGATGCGCGCGAGGCCAAGCGCCACGACATCCTCGGAGAAATGCGCCACGGTCGATGCGCTGGGCAGCAGGGTGGAGCAGGAGCCTTCGTATATGCTCCACTGGTGGGCCGCCGGCATGTGCACCAGTGGATCGGGATTGTTCAGCCGCCTCGAATAGGCCGCCAGCAAATCGCTGCGTTCCGCTTCCCGGATGAATCCGGAAAACCGGTGCCAGGCTTCGGGATAGACGAAACGCATGCCGTAGAGAAACCAGTCGATCTCGAGCTTGCGGCACAGGAAGATGCCGCGCAGGACCAGGGCCGAGCAACGCTGCGGATGGCTTTGCGCGTAGGCAAGCGCGAGCGTACTGCCCCACGATCCGCCGAAGATCACCCATTTCTCTATTTCCAGATGCGCGCGCAGCTTCTCCGTGTCGGCAACCAGGTGCGGCGTGGTGTTGTCTGTGAGATCGCCATGCGGCCGGGAACGCCCAGCCCCGCGCTGGTCGAAAATAACGATGCGGTAATGCGCCGGGTCGAAGAAACGGCGATGCATGGCGCTTGCCCCCGCACCCGGGCCGCCGTGCAGGAATACGACGGGCGTGCCGCGCGGATTCCCCGATTCTTCCCAGTACATCTCGTGCCGGCCGTCCAGTGCGAGGTACCCGGAGCGCAGGGGTTCGATTTCGGAATAAAGCTCGGTGCGAATACGGGGTGTCGGGAAATCCATGTTCGAAGGGCGGGAAAAGTTGCTGCTGTCAGGGGTTGCCGCGAGGCGGGCATGGTTGAAACCATAGCAAAAAGCCCGGCCTGCGACAAACCGGGATGCTGCGGCGCAGGGCAGTTGCGCGGCATGCGTCCCGTATAATCGCTGCAAAACCTGACGACGGAGAAAACATGGACGAGCTTTTGCGCAAAAGCGCACTCGATTATCACCGCCTGCCGACACCGGGAAAGATCTCGGTAGTCCCCACCAAGGCCTTGCTCAACCAGCGCGATCTTGCGCTCGCGTATTCACCCGGGGTCGCGGCAGCCTGCGAGGAAATCGTCAAGGATCCGAGCACTGCGCGCAATTACACGGCGCGCGGCAACCTGGTCGGCGTGATCACCAACGGCACGGCGGTGCTCGGCCTCGGTCCGATCGGTCCGCTCGCCAGCAAGCCGGTGATGGAAGGCAAGGGCGTGCTGTTCAAGAAATTCGCCGGCATCGACGTTTTCGACATTGAGATCAACGAGCGCGACCCGGACAAGCTGGTGGAAATAATCGCCAGCCTGGAGCCCACGTTCGGCGGCATCAACCTCGAAGACATCAAGGCGCCGGAATGCTTCTACATCGAGAAGCAGTTGCGCAGCCGCATGAAAATCCCGGTTTTCCACGACGACCAGCATGGCACTGCGATCATCGTCGGCGCCGCGGTGCTCAACGGCCTGAAGGTCGTCGGCAAGGACATCGCCAAAGTGAAGCTGGTTTGCTCGGGTGCCGGCGCGGCTGCGCTTGCCTGTCTCGACCTGCTGGTGAGACTCGGCCTGTCGATGGACAACATCTGGGTGTCCGACATCAAGGGGGTGGTCTACAGCGGGCGCAAGGAGGAAATGGACGACAACAAGGCGCGCTACGCGAAGGACACGAAGGCGCGCACGCTCGCCGAAATCCTGCCCGGCGCTGACATATTTCTCGGGCTTTCCGCCGCGCGCGTGCTCAAGCCGGAAATGCTCAAGCAGATGGGCCCGAAGCCGCTGATACTCGCGCTGGCCAATCCCGAGCCCGAAATCCTGCCCGACGAAGCGAAGGCGGTGCGGCCCGATGCGATCATCGCGACCGGACGCTCCGACTACCCGAACCAGGTCAACAACGTGCTGTGCTTCCCGTTCATTTTTCGTGGCGCGTTGGACGTCGGTGCGACCACCATTACGGAGGAAATGAAACTCGCGGCAGTGCGCGCGATCGCCGAACTGGCACAGGCGGAACAATCCGACATCGTCGCGATTGCCTACGGCGAACAGGAACTGACCTTCGGCCCGGAATACCTGATCCCGAAGCCATTCGATCCGCGCCTGATCGAGAAAATCGCACCGGCGGTGGCGCTGGCTGCCATGGAAAGCGGCGTGGCAACCCGGCCGATCCACGATTTCGTCGCCTACCACGACCAGCTTTCGCAGTTCGTCTATCACTCCGGGCTGATCATGAAGCCGGTATTCAGCGCGGCGAAAAAGAATCCGACAAGGGTGGTGTTCTGCGAGGGCGAGGACGAACGCGTGCTGCGCTCGGTGCAGATCGTGGTGGACGAGGGCGTGGCCAAGCCGATCCTGATCGCCCGCCCGGAAGTGCTCATTCCCCGCATCGAGAAATTCGGCCTGCGCATTCGTCCCGACAAGGATTTCGAGATCGTCAATCCGAATTCGGATCCGCGCTTCCGCGATTACTGGCAGGAGTACTACACGCTGGTCCAGCGCAAGGGCATCTCGGTGGAATATGCCAAGCGCGAAGTGACCCGGCGCACCACGCTGATCGGTGCGCTGATGGTCCGCCGCGGCGACGCAGACGCAATGTTGTGCGGCACGATTGCGCAATTCTCGCTGCATGTGGAATACATCGCCACGGTCATCGGCATGCGCAAGGGCGTCAACCAGTTCGCGGCGATGAACATGCTGATCCTGCCCAATCGCACGCTGTTCATCTGCGACACCTACGTCAATCCGGATCCGACGGCCGAGCAGATCGCTGAGATCACCATGATGGCCGCCGACGAAGTGCTGCGTTTCGGCATCACGCCGAAGATCGCATTGTTGTCGCATTCCAATTTCGGCAGTTCGCGCAATGCGTCGGCGCAAAAGATGGGCAAGGCGCGCGAAATCCTCGAGCAGCGCGCGCCGCAACTGGAGGTCGATGGCGAAATGCACGGCGATGCGGCGCTTGACGAGAGCATCCGCATGAGGATATTTCCTAATTCGCGGTTGAAAGGCGAGGCGAACCTGCTGATCATGCCGACGCTCGACGCAGCGAACATCACCTTCAATCTGTTGAAGACCATTTCCGGCGACGGCATCACCGTCGGCCCCATATTGCTTGGCGCGGCGAAGCCGGTCCACATCCTGACCCCGACCGCCACCGTGCGCAGGCTGGTGAACATGGCCGCACTCGCATCGGTCGATGCTTCTTTCCAGAGGCAGAATTAGGGATATTCAGGACTGGGAATATTCGGAACACGAAGGAAACCCTTCGTGTTACCCGCCTTATTTCACAATCAGCTTTAGATAACGTATGACTGAACTCAAAGCCCAACCCGTCCTGTTCGAAGAACTTCCGACCGCAAACGGCACGCGCATCGGCGTGGCAAGGCTCAACGCCGAGAAGACGCTGAATGCGCTTTCGCTGGAGATGATCGATCTGCTGGCCGAACAGCTGGCTGCATGGGCTGCAGATACCGACGTGGCGTTGGTCGCGCTCGAAGGGGCGGGCGAGAAAGCTTTTTCTGCGGGCGCTGATCTGCATAAGGTCCACGAGGCCATGCTGGCGCATCATGCCTCGGCGCTGCGTGACGACATTCGCGGCAATGCTTACGCCGCCGGGTTCTTCGGCCGCGAGTATCGCCTCGACTACGTCATCCACACCTACCCGAAACCGGTGCTGTGCTGGGGACACGGCATCGTCATGGGAGGCGGCATGGGGTTGATGTCGGGCGCGAGCCATCGCGTGGTGACGCATGAATCGCGCGTGGCGATGCCGGAGATTACCATCGGGTTGTATCCCGATGTGGGAGGTAGCTGGCTGCTAGGCCGCATGCCGGGTGCAACCGGCCTGTTCCTGGCATTGACCGGCGCGCGATTGCAGGCATCGGACGCATTGTTCGTCGGCCTCGCGGACTATTGCATCGGTCATGAACGCAAGGCAGCGGTGTTCGAGGCGCTGGCTGCGCAACCGTGGACGCGCGCGGGAAGCGACAATCGTCGCCTCCTTTCCGCCGTTCTGCGCACCTTCGCTGAAACCGACCTGCCGCACGGGCCCCTGCGCCAGCACTTCGACCTCATCAACAAACTGTGCGGAACCGGCGAATTGAAGGACATCGTCGCCGCAATCACCGGGTTGGAGACGAAGGATGCGTGGCTCGCAAGGGCGGGAGCGACGCTTGCGGCCGGTTCTCCAAGCACGGCTGCGCTGAGTTACGAACTGCAAAGGCGCGCGAGGCACATGTCGCTGGCCGACGTATTCCGCATGGAGTTCGTGGCCGCGCTGCATTGCGCGCGCCGGCCGGATTTCGCGGAAGGCATCCGCGCGCTGCTGATCGACAAGGATCAGAAACCGAAGTGGCACCCCTCGACGCTCGCGCAGGTTACGCCGGAATGGACCGAAGGGTTTTTCTCAAGCCCCTGGAAACCACACGAACATCC
>JAYVMZ010000118.1:0-4189 GCA_043758735.1 Betaproteobacteria bacterium | reverse complement strand
TTTTTTTCGGCCAGCGCCCTGGCTGTGCCCGACACCGAGACCGAGGTGCGGCGGCTGACGACCTTGCTCGACACAATCCGCCAGGAACAGCTTTCGTTGGACCAGCAATTCCAGATGGCCGAATCGTTACAGCGCAGCGAGGCGAAGAGTGCCGATCCCGTTGTGGACGTCCAGGAGGGGCGCGTAGCCGGCCACGAAGATGCCGTTCGCGTCGCACAGGAACACCGGGTCCGACTCAAATACCATGCCGACGAAATGCGACGCTTGTCGGATCGATACCGGGAACCGGGAAACCAGGGCGCGGCGCTGGTCGTGCAGATTCGCGTCCTCGCGCTGTCTGCGAGATAAAATTGGGAAGCAGGACTTATGGAGGCAGTCGCCGTACCCGGCGAAGTCGGGCAGGACGCGGGATTCAGTAAAAGTGTTCTTCAAAACCCCTCGTGCAGCCCGTCGCTTTTCACCAGCACATGCTTGGGTTTGCCGTCGGAACCACGCTGCAGGTGAGCGGCAACCTGCTTGCACAAACGCTTGAGGTGGTTCGCGTCCTTGCTGGCAATCACCTCGTCCAGAAAGTCCACTCGATGGACGACGGTCGGTAGGGTCAGGTGGAATTCATGGCGGCCTTCGACGTGCTTGTGCTCGATCGAGGCAGCCGCAAAGGCGTTGCCCAGAGTCTTGATCAAGACTTCGATTTTCTCATTCATGCAGTCTCCCATCCCTACCCACGAACCCGGTGCCTGACAGTGTAAGCCCTGCACCGGAGGTTGCGTCGCGGGGAATTTTCCGGCGTGGCCGTCCCGCGCCGTAGCCGCGATTCGCCGCGCCGCAATGCTGGAGCATCGCGACCGCCAGCGTCATCGCACCGGCGCCGACATTATAAATCGCGGCGCGCACCGCGCGAATAGGAATTGGCTTTTCGAACCAGGTCGGCCATGTTCGATGCGGAGCCGTAGGTCAGTGCCGAGCGGTCGATCTTTCCGGCGTACTGCTCCAGCACCACACTCGCGGCGGCCGCACGCCAGACATGAACACCGGCAACAAAGTCCCCTCCCATTCCGGCGATCGCGTTGAAGCTGTGGTCGTCACCTTCGCCATAGCGGGCGGTCAGCACGCGAAATAAATTTGCGTATTGCTTGATCCCCAGCGTGACCCTTACCTGCTCCAGTCGCGAATCCCCGAACACCGCTTCGATACGCACCACCGTCACATCGGCGAAAACGATGGCGGTCGGAGACGATACGGTGCACACCCGGCGCGCGGCCTCTGCGCCACAGCGCAGCGCGATGCGCTGCGCTACATCATCGAAGCCCGCACCGATGCGCTCCGGCCCCAGCATATCCCACACGTCAGGTTCGCCAGAATATCCGCCCGCCGGCGCAAGCAGCGTCGCGCAAAACAATACGCGCTGAGCGCAAGAGTTAAAGCATGCACGACGGGTCACGATCCGCTCCTCCTTGTGGCCGGCAGAAGCATATTACGTCGATCGCCGGAAGCGAAGCATGCGTTTCGGCGGCATGCCGCCAACGACGATCTACCAACGCCATACCCGCGCCGTACACGCAATCAACGACCCGGTTTTTTCTGACGCGTATTTCGTCTCCACCCGGCGACGCGTCGCCAAAGTCCGACACTTTTGCCCCTTGCACAAGTGATTGTTCAGGACTACAAAGACAGTATCGGAGATGTCCCGGTGCGGAGGAGAAAACGCATGCAGGCACAAGCAGATTATTTCAGGACGATCGATGATGCCGTCCAAAGAGCGGGGAAGATTCTCGTCAAACATCGATTGAAACCACAAAAATACCAGGTTCACATACGCTCCAGGGGCGCAACCCGCCCTGACGTGCCCCACACACTTTCCATTTCCACCGCGGACGGCGCGCTCTGGGTGACGGAAACCACCTTCCCGTTCCGCTGCATCGAGGAAGTCGATCCCTTCGGTTCCGATGCATTCTGCACCATCGTCTCCAAGCAGATGACCGAACTGATCCGCAAGGTCAGGCAGGCTGGTAGAATGATCTGAAGTTTCCATGCCCTGTCCCGGAACTCAGTTACCTCCCTTACTGAGATCATCCGGGGCAAGGCATTTTTCTGCTGTCTTTCCCCTCATTTCCTGACCGCCACCACCCCGTCATCATTCAATTCGGCAACGAAGCCCGCTTTGCGCAACCTGTTCGCGACTTCGTTCGGCACGTCGCGTCCGCTGCTGAGTCGGTTCGGCGTACCGGTGTAGTGGAACAGCCGGCCTTTGCGCCGGATCACTCGCGCCATCTGGTCATAAAAGACCTGCGAATAAAGTTCTCCGGCGATGCCGAAGCGCGGCGGATCATGCAGGATCGCGTCGACCGATTCGCCGCGCAGCGAAACGATGCGCTCGGCGATGTTGCCTTCGGTTAACGTCAATCGATCGTCCACGGCCGGCGACCAGGGATTGAGGCTGCGCAACCAGATCACGTCGGGATTCTTCTCGAAAGAAAGAATCTTCGCGGCCTGGCCCTGCAAGCACCAGGCAGCGAAATAACCGAGCCCGCCGCAGGTATCCAGAACCACTTTTCCGCGCGGCTGGATCAGCCCGACTTTGCGTTCGGCGTCCGCCCACGGCGACACCTGCGCGCTGACCAGCATCTTGATGCCGTCGATCTCGAACGTTGGCGTGCCCCACTCTGTGGGAACCAGCTTGATCAGCGAATTCGTGAATCGCGAGACCGGTTCAAAGGTTTCTCCGGTCCAGTAGTAGATGGTCCTATCCTTGCAAGTGTCCCGCCACGGATACTCCCGGCCTTCCCAGGTCCAGCCCGCATCATTGACCTCGACCGTAGCCGTCGAACGGTCAAGGTCCAGCGAGCATTCGACTTTGTGTCCGCCTGCGCGCAGGGCTGCGCGTAAGGTTTCGTGGACTTTGAGGATGAGAAGGGGAGACAAGGGCGCGTGATTGGTGATTGGTGATTGGTGATTCCCCGCCTTTACGGCCTTCTCGCCACCGCGTCGTCGAACAACCGCTCCAGCTTCCTGTTCGTTCCGCGCAGGGCGTCGATCACTTCGGCCGACCAATCGAAATACTTGCGCTTGCGGCGCAGCTTCCAGCTTGCCGGCGGGCGGGCCTCGAGGTCGCGCAGGTTGCAGATCTTGTCCGCCAGCTTGACGAGGCGGGCACGGCGGCTTGCCGTTGCGGCGTGGACAATCTGCAGGCGCTTGCGCTCCGCCTTGGGCAGCTTCTTGTCGTCGGTGACTTCCATGACCACCGACGCAATCGCGATGCCGAACGCCGCCTGCAACTCGGCAAACGTGGTTTCGGTATCTTCGATGGTGTCGTGAAGCAGCGCCGCGCAAATAACGACCGATGCCTCGAAAAACCGGCGACGGTTACTGATCGGTATCCACATGTTTTCCCTTTTTTGAAGACGCCGGATCTCCTGCAGTGGCCGGCCCGGCTGGCGGCGCAATCATCTCCGGTTTTTCGATCGGGGATACCGCGCCGACGCTGCCTTTTATTTCCTGCATCGGATATTGGCTCTTGGACGCTTTCACGTTGAAGGACTGGTCGACCAGGTAAAGCGCGCCGAATACGGCCAGGGTAGCCGCAAGGAAAGAAATGCCGATTGCAAACGTTTGGTTCATGCTGTCTATTGAGTTAACGCGCCATTACGACAAAGCCCTGCCCGATGCCCTTGCCCGAAGATACCGAAGCCCAGGTTCCGCAGAAAGCGACTCTACTTCAACTGATCCGGATCGTCATTTCCATGCTGTTCATGATCGGTCGCAACAAGGATTACGGCGCCGCCGCGCCGACGATCGATCCCGTCAAACTGATCTTCGTCGCCATCATCGGGGCCGCGCTTGTGATAGCTGGGCTGGTCAGCCTCGCCATGTTCATTGCGCGCTGAGTGGCTGATGCATTGGGAAACAGCGAACGGTAAGTGCTCGAAAGGCTTTAAAGCAAGAAGTGGGAGGCAGCTGTTCGCCGTTCGCTGTCCACTCTTTACCAGTCTGCGCGATAATACGGGCAACCATTGAACCTAAAAACCTCACTTGACGGTGTGCTATCTGCTCCAGAATCAGGCAGTCTGCGGTTTCTGAGACATTGACGGGACTCACCCGATGGGTGAGTCGAAACGCAAGCGGGTGAAATCGCAAGAAATGCTTACATCGTGTACGGGTGTGCAGACGGCGGGCGGCCGGGTGCAGGTGC
>JAYVMZ010000117.1:0-5909 GCA_043758735.1 Betaproteobacteria bacterium | reverse complement strand
TGTCTTTCATGTTCAGGCCGGAAATGTTGAAAAACCGGATTCTCCATCACTGAGTGAAAAATCACAGTGGAATTGATGAAGAACCAAAAATATAATGATTCGCTTAAGTTCATGATCCTGCTTACCTTGCGATTACTGGGCAAAACGTGACCCGGAACGCCGCTACTCGTTGCCGATACAAAGCCTATCCTACATCCACCGCCCGCCCGCTGCGCAGCGACTGCGTGAGCGCGATGCCGATGCGCGTGGCTTCAGTCGCGTCGCGCAAGGTCAGGGGCAGCGTCTGGTCTCCGAGCACGGCGTCGACGAAAGCCTGGGCTTCAAGCTGGAAGGCTTCGGCGAAGCGTTCGTAGAACGTCGGTGTGCATTCGTTGCGCACGCCGTGCGCGTCGGAGATCTCCACCCGGTCGATGCGCGGGATTCGTCCGAATATTGGCCCCTCCCATGTCAATGGTCGTAGACATCCTTTCAATCCGGATGTATGACGCCTTTTTTTAGGATCAGGTTGCCGTAGAGCCGGCGCTCGCCCGTGGCGACCACCGCGAAACATTTTTTCACGCGCTCGTAGAACGCGAAGCGCTCGATACCCTCCAGCTTCGCCATCTTCGGTTCGTACTTGCGCAGCAGTGCGCGGAACTCGTCGAAGATCGGCAACTGGCCGCCCGAATCGTCGACCACCTGCATGTGGAAGGCCGCGCAGGGCACGAATTCGTCCAATGGCATCAGGGACAGGACTGCAGCCGTCACCGCCGTCACCTGCAAGCCGTCGGCGCGGATCACAGGCCGGCCGCTCGACGTCGCGGGATAGTTGGCGTCCACGATCGCCAGTTCGTCGCCATGGCCCATCGCGCGCAGCGTGGACAGCAATTCCGGCGACAACAGCGGATCGATGTTCTTCAGCATCGCAGCAACTCCTCCGGATTCTTTGTTTTGGGTGCGCCGGCTAGCATCCCTCAGTTGCCCGCCCCGGAGCAA
Organism: Betaproteobacteria bacterium; assembly: GCA_043758735.1. Lineage (GTDB taxonomy): Bacteria > Pseudomonadota > Gammaproteobacteria > Burkholderiales > JACQAP01 > JACQAP01. The sequence continues at coordinate 4,934 of JAYVMZ010000117.1, read as the reverse complement.
GCGCATTTCTGGTTGCGCTGCAAAAAAAGCCGGTGCGGGGACGCGCAATCCTGCGTGCTACCATCGTCAGGCGTTGGCTCGTGGAGGCAAAGATGGGATTGGATTGCAAAACACTGGGCCGTTCGAAACTGAAGCTGTCCGTACTCGGATTCGGCGGCACCGGGCTCGGCAACCTGTATGTCGCGATGTCCGAGCGCAGCGCGATCGACACCCTGTCCGCGGCCTACGCCGCCGGAATGCGCTACTACGACACGGCGCCGCTGTATGGACACGGACTCTCCGAATTGCGCACGGGCAGCGGCCTGCGGTTGTTTGCCGATCCGGCGATCATCGTGTCGTCCAAGGTGGGCTGGCGCCTGCGCCCGGCTTTCGGCAAACCGACCGGCGCCGGCCTGTTCCGCGACATCACCGCCTTTGCGCGTTTCAACGATTACAGCTACGACGGCGCCATGCGTTCGTTCGAGGACAGCCTGCAACGCCTGGGCACAGACCGCATCGATATCCTGCTCATTCATGATGTCGATCACCGTAACCAGGGCGAGCGCTATCCGGACGTTTTCAAGGCGGCAATGGCGGGCGCTTATAAAGCGCTGCTGTCACTGCGCGAGCAGGGCGTGGTCAAGGCGATCGGCTGCGGGCTGAATGAGTGGGAAGCCTGCCAGGCGTTCGCTGAGGCCGGCGACTTCGATTGTTTCCTGCTGGCGGGGCGCTACACGCTGCTCGAGCAGGAGTCGCTGCAATCCTTCCTGCCGTTGTGCGAAAAGCGCGGCATCGGCATCATTCTCGGCGGGCCGTACAATTCCGGCATCCTCGCCAGCGGCGCCGTGAAGGACGCATGGTTCAACTATGCGCCGGCAACGGCGGAGATACTCGAAAAGGTCGCCGCAATCGAAAAAATCTGCGCGTCGCACAACGTGCCGCTGAAGGCCGCCGCATCGCAGTTTCCGCTGTACCATGCCTGCGTCGCCAGTGTCATCCCCGGCACCAGCAGCGCTGCCGAGTTGAACGAAAACCTGCGCATGCTGCGCATCCCGGTTCCAGCAGAACTCTGGCGCGAACTGAAAACGGCTGGCCTGATGGATGCGCAGGCGCCGACGCCGTGATCCGATTGTGATCGACCGCAAGCCATGATCGATGCGCATCATCATCTTTGGAAACTGTCGCGAGACGATTATGGCTGGATCGGCGACGGCAGCAATCCCGCGGTGGCACCGATCGAGCGGGACTATCTCGTCGACGATTTCCGTCCGCTCGCCGCAGCAAACGGCGTGACCGGCAGCATCGTCGTGCAGGCAGCACCGACGGTGAACGAGACGCGCTGGCTGCTGGAACAGGCGCACGCGAGCGGCGGACTGATCAAAGGCGTGGTCGGCTGGATCGACATATCGGCGGCGAATGCGCCCGACGTGTTGCACGATCTTGCGCAGGATCCGCTCCTGCGCGGCATCCGTCCGATGCTGCAGGAGATCGCCGATGTCGAATGGGTGCTGCAGCCGAAACTCGCCCCGGCATTGCGCGCGGTGACGGCCCTCGATCTTTCGTTCGACCTGCTGGTGCGACCGCCGCACCTGAAAGCGGCTCATACCTTACTGGTGCGCCATCCGGATCTGCGCGCAATCGTCGATCACGGCGGCAAACCGGATATTGCCGGTGGAATGTGGCAACCCTGGGCCGACGACATGCGCCGCATCGGGCGCGATACGTCGGCTTACTGCAAGCTCTCCGGGCTGGTGACCGAAGCGCATGCCGGCTGGAAGACCAGCGACCTGCTTCGCTATGCCGACCATCTGCTTGAATGTTTCGGTGCTGAACGTCTCGTATGGGGCAGCGACTGGCCTGTCATGCTGCTCAATGCAAGTTACGCGGGCTGGCTGGCGGCGGCGCGGCAATTTGTCGCATCGCAAACCCCGGCGCGGCAATGGGCAATCCTCAACGACAATGCCATCCGCTATTATCGGTTGCCGCTGAAAGTGTCATGAATTGAACTGGCCTCAATTTCAGGGGCCAGGGTAAAAGCGCGAAGCTCAATCGCTGGCCCCTGGTCCCTGACGCCCTTTTTTCAGGTCCATCCCGCATCGACTATCAGGTTTTGCGAAGTAATCATCTTCGCGTCGTCGGATGCGAGGAACAGCACCATGTTGGCGAGGTCTTCGGGTTGCAACCGGCCTTTCAAGCATTGGACGGCATCCATCTGCTTCTCGCCTTCCGGCGTCACCCAGAGCTTCTTCTGGCGTTCCGTCATGACCCAGCCGGGCGACACCGTGTTGGCGCGGATGTTGAATGGTCCGAGGTCGCGCGCCAAGCCGCGCGTCAGGCCATGGACGGCGGCCTTGCTGGTGGTATAGGCCGGCATGCCGCCGGTCGCGGTCATCCAGGAAATCGAACCGAAGTTGATGATGGATCCGCCGCCGAGTCGCTTCATCTGGTCGACGACGGCTTGCGATGCGAAGAACTGATGGCGCAAATTGACGGCCACGCGCTCGTCCCAGAATTCCACCGTCACGCTCTCAATTGCATGCCGGTCGTCGCGGGCGGCATTGTTCACCAGCACGCCGATGTCGCCGAACCCGGATTGGATTGTCTTGATCGCTGCACGCAGTTGCTCGATGTCTCTCACATCGCAGCGCGCAAAGCGCGGCGGCGTCCCCGCGCCTTTGAGCTTCTGCACGAGGGCGTTGCTTGCCGCTTCATCGATGTCGACGAAACCGACCTTTGCGCCCTGTCGCACGAATCCCTCGACAATGGACGCCCCGATGCCCGAACCGCCGCCGCTGATGAAAACGACTTTGTCCTTCAGGCTGGGATAGCTGGCAAGGCGATCTGGCATGGCTGTTCCTTGGCTGAATAAAAATGCCGGCCATTGCCGACAAACTTGTGCGGCCATTATGCGGCCACCGCACGACCATATCTACTGCATCCTGCCCGTAATTCCGAGGGCCGGCTCAAGTCGACGCGGTTCAGCGCTTCCTGACGCTGAACTCCGACAGCAGTCCGATCGATTTCTTTTCCAGTGGATAAGCGAAGTCGCCGCGCTTGCTGGTGTTGATGTCCAGGCTCACCAGCGCTTCGACTGTCTTCACCGCAGCTGCAACACCGTCAATGACCGGCACCCCGAACCGTTGCTGCAAGTCCGCACACAAATCGGCCATCCCAGCGCATCCGAGCACGATTGCGCCGCTGCCATCTTCCTTCAGTGCGAGCTTGCCGACGCCATTCGCCTGTCCGGCCAGTTTCACATGCAACTCGCGACGCTGACCGGCAATCGGGAATTTGCGGGGATGCTGCAATATCTGATTCCGCGAACGTCGCTGCTGATTGCCGCCCACCTGCCGCCGGGACAACCGATGTGCCTGGCACACGACCACATGAGATTGCTGCACGCGATTGAGGAAAGCAACGAGGAAGCTGCCGTACGCGAAATGCACGCCCACCTGCTCGAAATCGAAACTCGTCTGTCCGCGAACGCTATGCCCGCCAGTAACACCAGCTTGCGCGACATGCTGCAAATGAATACCGTCAGCCCCGCCCCAATTTCTTCCAGATGATCGCATCCAGCGACAGCTTGCCCGGTCCGTGCAACAGGATGACCAGGATCAACACACCCCAATACACATGTTGCGCGAGCGCGGGCTCGGCCATATTGAGGAAATGCCAGTACGACACCACGGCCATGATATTAACGAAAGTCAGGCCCAAGGCCGCGAAGCGGGTGCCCAGGCCGATGGTCAGGAACACCGGCAACATCAACTCGCCGGCAGTGCCCATGAATGCCGCCAGCTCCGGCGGCAGCACCGGCACGTGGTATTCCTCCTGGAACAGGGTCAATGTCGTGTCCCAGTCGCGGATCTTGGTCAGGCCGGAGAGGAAAAATACTTTCGAGATGTAGAGCCGGATGCCGAGGTCGAGCAGGCTGGCGAGCCCGTTCAGGGCATTACGGCCCGTGGCCAGGAGCGGCAATGCTTTTTCAATCAGTGTCACGTCATCCTCCGTTAAGTGTGAAATCGACGATGACGGACGACCCGATCCATTCGCCGAGCGAGCGGCCGAGGTCGAACGAAACGTCATGCGAGTGCGCTGCAGTCAATGCGGCTTCGAGCGTCTCACCGTCCTGTGCGGCCGCAAGGAAGGCAGCATCGGCATCACCGATGCGCCTGACCTCGACCCTGAACCGCGGCCGGTAAACAAGCACGCCGGCGGGACCGCGCGAGAAATCGACTTCGAATTCGCCCTGATGGGATTCCTGGTGCACTTCCCAGATGCGTGCCAGCGGAAATTCGGATTGAAGCAGGCTGCAGGACGGATGCAGCTTCGGGATCAGATGCAATTGCTTTTCCGCCGGCACCAAAATCAGGCTGGCCGGCTCGAAGGGTTTCGCATCGGCTGCGTAGTGCGCGCGATGCACCCGCCATTCCAGTCGCGCCACGTCCGCGAGATAGGGGATATCCTGCGCGGGGGCGAAGACGGCAAGAAAAGCGGCGAACGATTCGCCGTATTCGTTCAGGTCGCCACTGACTGAAGGAAAGTGCGACTCGTATTCGCGTGCCAGTCCGGAGAAGAATTCGCCGCCGACGATTTTTTCGACGACGGGATAAGCGGCAGCGAGTGCCCTGGCGGCGTTAGCGCGTGCGTTACCGCGATAGATGGCGAACCGGCTTGCGACCTGCCCGCTTTCGCCATTGAAGATGTCCGGCGCCGCAGCTTTCGAGCCGGCCACTTCCAGCCCTGCGCCAAATCTCGCCTGCAAATCGGCAAGCTCACGCATGAGCCGCCTCCGACAAACGCGCCGCAATGGCGGCTTCGCCAAGCAACACATTCAGCGGGGGAACCGCCGTGTCCCACTCGATCAATGCCGGCACCGGTCCGAACCGGCGGCATGCTGCTTCGTACAGATTCCACACTGGCGGTGCGACGCGCGAACCGTGGTCGTCGATCAG
>JAYVMZ010000116.1:0-12117 GCA_043758735.1 Betaproteobacteria bacterium | reverse complement strand
ATCCTTCCAGGCCTGCCCGGCAATCGCCGCGGTGGGCAAGGTCAGCAACTGGCGTTCGACTTCCTTGATGGTGTCCTCGGCGAGCTTGCGCGAGTTCGTCATCAGGATAGCCGGCGAGTTCGGTCCGTGTTCGGCCTGGCCGAGCAGGTCCGTCGCGCACATCTCCGCGTCGCAACTGTCGTCCGCGATGATCAGGGTTTCCGTCGGCCCGGCAAACAGGTCGATGCCGACGCGGCCGGACAGCTGGCGCTTGGCTTCCGCCACGAACGCGTTGCCCGGACCGGCAATCATATCGGTCGGTTTGATGGTTGCCGTGCCCAGCGCCATGGCGCCGATCGCCTGAACGCCACCGATGGTGTAAATCTCGTCTGCGCCGCCGAGATGCATCGCTGCGACGATCGCCGGATGCGGCTTGCCCTGATAAGGCGGCGCGCACGCGATGATGCGCTTCACGCCGGCCACGCGCGCCGTGACGACGCTCATGTGCGCCGAAGCGACCAGCGGATATTTGCCGCCGGGCACATAGCAGCCGACGCTGTTGACCGGAATGTTCTTGTGCCCGAGCACCACCCCCGGCAGTGTCTCGACTTCAACATCACGCAAGGCGTCACGCTGGATCTGCGCGAAATTGCGGATCTGCTCCTGCGCGAACTTGATGTCATCGACGACTTGTTTGGGCAACTGGCGCACGCAATCCTCGATATCTGCCTTGCTCAGGCGGAAATTCTCGGGCGACCAGTTATCGAATTTCTTCGACAGCTCGCGCACCGCCGTGTCGCCGCGCTTCTCGATGTCGGCGAGGATGTCCTCGACGGTGCTGCGCACCTTGGCAATGTCCGCAGCGTCCTGCTCGGCGGAAATGCCGGTCTTCAGAAAAATGGCCATGATGTGTTATTCCAGGGGTTGATACGATCAGGGGCTAGAACCCGGTCCGGCCCACCCTGCCAGAGGGCGAGCCGGCCAAAGAGAGCCGCTATTCTGCAAGCAGCGCGCGGTCAGCGTCAAACAATGCTTGGCGTAAGACCCGTCAGCGAAAGGGGAATTCCACTTTCGGCGGGCGGCCGCCGATGACATCGGCGAGGGCCTGGCCCGATCCGCAAGCAAGCGTCCAGCCCAGGGTGCCGTGCCCGGTATTCAGGTACAAATTGCGGTAGCGGGTGTGTCCGATCAGGGGGACATTGCTTGGCGTCGCCGGGCGCAGGCCCGCCCAGCGAGACGCGGCCGCATAGTCCCCGGCGCCGGGGAACCATTGCTCGATCCGGGACAGGATCGCATCGCAGCGGGCTTCGTTCAAAGACGTGTCATAGCCGGTCAGCTCCGCCGTACCTGCGGCGCGCAGCCGGTTGCCCAGCCGGGAAATCGCCAGCTTGGCATTTTCATCGCTCAGGCACATCGTGGGCGCCGCGTCAGTGTGCGTCAGCGGCACCGTGACCGAATAGCCCTTAACTGGGTAGACCGGCACGCTGATGCCGACCGGCGACAGCAGGAAGGGACTGTAGCTGCCCAGCGCCACGACGAATGCGTCGGCCTTGACGACTACGCGCCTGCCTTCCGGATCGCGCACGATTGCGCCCGCGACCGTATCGCCGTCCATGCTCAGCGCTTCGATGGCATGCTCGTAGCCAAATTGCACGCCCCGCGCCCGGCACAATTCGGCCAGGTTGCCGGTGAACTGGTGCGCGTCGCCCGATTCGTCGTCGGGTGCAAAGGTTCCGCCAATCAGGCCGATCCGTGTGGTCCGCAGAGCGGGTTCGAGCTCCATGCATTCCGGCACGTTCTTGATGTGCATTTCGCAGCCGTGACTGCGCAGCAACTCGACGCGCGCATGAGCGGCTTCGAATTCGCGCGCGTCGGTATGCAACTGCAGAATGCCTTTCGCGAGATGGTCGTACTGCACACCGGCTTCGCGGCGCAGCGATTTGAGCATGTCGCGGCTGTAGAGCCCGAGGCGCAGGATGGTCAGCGTGTTGCGCCGCGTCCTTTCGGGAAGACATTCGATCAGGAAGCGCAATCCCCAGGCCCACTGGCGCGGATCCGCCCGCAAGCGAAAGAGCAGCGGTGCATCTTCCCGGCCCAACCATTTATAGATTTTTGCCGGCGCTTCCGGATTCGCCCATGGTTCGGCGTGGCTGACCGAAATCTGCCCGCCGTTGGCGAAACTCGTTTCCAGGCCGGCCGTTGGCTGGCGGTCAAGCACCGTGACGTCGTGCCCGTCCTTCGCCAGGTACCAGGCGCTCGTCACGCCGATCACGCCCGCCCCCAGAACTACGATCTTCATGCCCGCTCCGCGGGCATGAAGGCGTGACGACGTGACGATCGTGACTGCCGTAACTGCCGTAAGGGCACTTTCCGAATTCTGTTCTTGCGAGTCACGACAGTCACGTTAGTCACGCTAGCTACGCTAGTTACGGCCCTTCGGGCCTACTGCGCCACCCAGCCGCCATCCATGAGGATGTCGGTGCCGGTCATGAAAGCGGTCGCGTCCGAGCAGATGTAGCGGGCCAGGGAGCCGATCTCGTCCGGCCGGCCCCAGCGGCCCGCCGGCGTCGCGGCCATCAGCGCGGCGTTCTTCTGCGCATCGGCGCGCAACGGCGCGGTCAGATCGGTCTCGTAGAAGCCGGGGCTGATCGCCACGACCGTGATGCCATCGCCTACAAGTTCCAGCGCCAGGCACTTGGTCAGGCCGAGCAAACCTGCCTTGGAGGCGCAATAGGCTCCGCGGCCGGCGCTGCCGATGTGCGCCATGACGGAAGTCATGTTGATGATGCGTCCCCATTTCGCCTTCTTCATGTGCGGGATGAACGCGCGCGACACGAGAAAGACCCCGGTCAGATTCGTGTCCGTCACCAGTTTCCATTCGTCGAGAGTAAAGTCGGCGACATTCTTGCGGATCGCGGTGCCTGCATTGTTGATGAGGATGTGCGCTCCGCCGAAACGCGCGATGACATCTTTCTCAAGCTTGGCCACCTGGGCTTCGTCGCGCACGTCGGTCACGAATAATTCGCTTTCCGCGCCGATCTCCGCCGCGAGCTTGCGCGTCTCCGCGAGTTTGTCGCGATTGCGGCCGACCAGGGCCAGCCTTGCGCCCGACTCGCCCAGCGCCAGGGCCATCGCCCGGCCCAGCCCACGGCTCGCACCGGTGACGACTGCGACTTTGCCTTGCAGGAACTTGCCTTCCATTCTTCTCTCCTCGGATGACCGATGCGGGAAGGCGCGAGTATACAAGCGCCGAGGGGAACCGTTCTGCTGCATGGTGGCGCCGTCTGGGACGCAGGGAACAAGGCGGCCTTCCCGCGGCAGTTCTGTTTGCCGGAAACCGGATAGCCTCATTTTTTCTCGGGCGGCGGGAAACAGGCATCCTCCCGACCGCCGCGAGCCTTCCAGGATCGTCTATTTGCCGAGCACTTCCCCGAACAACACCCAGCGTTTGCCATCGAATCGGGCAAGCTGAATCTGGTCGACCGGATAGAAATCCGTGGGACTGGTATTGATCTTGATTCCCGGCAAAAACATTGGCAGCGCCAGGTCCCTGAGATTGGCAGCCTGCCGCATCACGTTTTCGCGCGTGAGTTCATCGCCACATTGTTTGAGCACCTGGACCAGGGTCTGCGCCGCCAGGTATCCGTACACGTTTAAATTGTCGCTCAGGTTCCCGTCCGGGTAATATTTTTTCATCATTACCTGCCACTCTTTCATTGCCGGATCGTTCGCCCATTGGGGATCGGTTGGGTCCTTCATATAAAGGGCCGTCACCAATCCTACGGATTTTTCCAGCCCGGCTGGCTGGAGGACACTCGCCACCGAACTCGATACGTTGTTGATGAACATCATGGGCTTCCAGCCCACGTCATAGGTTTTTCGAATGGCCTGGGCTGCGAATTTCGGTGTCGCTAAGATGAAAAGGGCGTCCGCGCCGGATCCATGCAAGGTGACGATCTGGGAATCCACCGTCGGGTCGGTTACTTCATAGCTGACCGCGCTGACGATCAGACTGTCCGCCTGGCGCCCCAGGCCATCGCGCAGGCCTTTGAGATAATCCTTGCCGTAATCGTCGTTCTGGTACAACACCGCAATTTTGGCAGCGGGTTTGTTCTGAATGAGATATTTGGCGTAAAGGTGCGCTTCGGTCTGGTAGTTTGGCTGCCAGCCCATAGTCCAGGGGAAGTTCTGCGGATCTCCCCATTTGGTCGCGCCCGTCGATATAAACAACTGGGGCACCTTCCTGGCATTCATGTACTTGTGAATCGCGGTGTTGCTCGGTGTGCCGAGGCTTTGGAACAACAGCAGCACCTGGTCTTCCTCGACCAGCTTGCGCACCTGTTCCACGGTGCGGGGCGGGCTGTAGCCGTCATCAAGACTGATGAAATTGATCTTGCGGCCGTTTATTCCACCCTGCTCGTTGATCATCTTGAAGTAAGCGGCCTCCGTGCGCCCAATGGTGCCGTAGGCGGATGCCGGCCCGCTATAGGGATTGGTGTGTCCAACCTTGATCTCGGTGTCCGTTGCTCCGGGGTCGTACTTTTTTTCCGCCGCCGCGGTCGATGCCAAAACGCAGGCCATCAATCCCAACGCTACCAGCAGTTTTCTTTTCATGGTGTCCTCCTCGGTTCAGTCATTTCACTCAATGCGGATCGAGCATTCGCCGGGGTGCGCACTCCCCGAATCCGCAACCACGCAAGCCGCACGAAGCCCGCCACCCCGCCCGGCATCAGATAAACGAAAGCCAGTAAAAACACGCCATAAATCGCCCAAGGTGCCGCTTTGGAAATCTGGTCGGCGAAATTGGGCACAAACTGGATGAACAACGCGCCGTAGAACGCACCGGAAATGGAGCCCACGCCGCCAATGACGATGCCCACCAGGAAATTGATCGACAGGCCGGCGGTGAAACTGTCGGGCGCCACGAACTGGATGACAATCGCGCCGAGTGCTCCCGCCACGCCGGTGTAAAGCGCGCTGACCCCGAACGTGAGGGTCTTGTACAACGCGATGTTCACGCCCATCGCCTCCGCCGCCATCGGGTGGTCGCGAATCGCCACGATGGCGCGTCCGGTGCGGCCGCGCAAGAGATTCCAGCCGACCACGAACATGACGACCAGGATCGCCAGCGTGAACAGATAGAGCCATTGGTCGGGCGTGATCTTCAGGCCGAACGGCGCATCGGGCTTCACGATCACGATGCCCTGCACGCCGCCTGTCCATTGTTCGACGTGCTTGTACTTCAGCAACTGCGGCATCGCGACAGCCAGCGCAAACGTGGCGAGCGCCAGGTAGTGGCCGCGCAACCGCAGCGCCGGCAAGCCGAACAGGAAACCGAACGCAAAGCACACGACGCCGGCCACCGGCAGCGTCGTCCAGTATGGCCAGGCGAAATGGTCCATCAGGATCGCGGCGACATATGCGCCGATCGCATAGAAAGCACCGTGTCCGAGCGAAATCTGTCCGTTGAAGCCGGTCAGTATGTTCAGTCCCAGCAGCACGATGGCGTAGACCAGCACCATGTTGAACTGGAACACCCGGTAATTGCTCACCAGGAAGGGCAGCGCTATGGCGAGTGCAAGCAGGACGGCGAGGCCGACGAACTGCCACGTGCGTGGCGACACGCCCGCGTAGCGGAGGGGCAACGTATCGGCCGTTGCGGTTTCGTTGATGAGTGCCGTCATTGGCGTCGGGTAGCTATGCGATTAAACAATTGGGCGATTTGGCAATTAAGTGATCGGACATGAATTGTGTCTGGTTTTCGCTGCGTAGCTTTCTTGCGTAAATAAAAAGGAGGATGCTCCCCTCGCCTTCACTCAATCGCCCAATCACCCAATCGCTGATTCTCCTGCTTTCACTCAATCACCCAATCACCGGGTCCCTCGCGCTACACGCGAGAGACAAACACCCTGCCGAACAATCCGGTCGGCTTGAACACCAGCACGCCGATGATCAATACCAGCGCCACCGTCAGCTTCAATTCCGTACCGACGACATAAGCGCCGATCAGGTTCTCGAGGACGCCGACCAGGAAACCACCGAGTACCGCACCGAAAGGACTGTCGATTCCGCCGACCAGGGCCGCGGCGAAGGCGTACAAGAGGACGCCCGACATCATGTTCGGATCCAGGTAGACGATCGGCGCAATCAACATGCCCGCCACCGCACCCACCGCCGCGGCGAGGCCCCATCCCAGCGCCAGCATCCAGCCAACGCGAATACCGGACAGCCGGCTCGACGTCGCATTCTGTGCCGCGGCCCGCATGGCCAGCCCCAGCGGCGTGAAGCGGAAGAACAGATAGAGCACGACCAGAACGCCAAGCGTGATGCCGATGGCGCCCAGTTCGTGGGACGAGATGTAGCGGTTGCCGAACAAGGGTTGTTCCGGAAACGGACTGGGGAAAGTCTTGATGGTGTAGGTAAAAATCCACCCCGCCACACTGTTGAAAATGACCAGTAACGCGACGAACACGGTGACGACGGACAGCACCGGCGCGCGCTCCACCGGGCGAATGATGATGCGTTCAATGACGACGCCGGTAATGAACGAAATCGCCACAGTCAGCAGGAAGGCCCACCAGTAGGCCAGGCCGGCGTTGATCATGCTCCAGGCCAGGTAAGTGGAGAACATCGCCATCTCGCCCTGCGCGAAATTGATGTGATTGGTCGACTGGTAGATCATCACCAGCGCAAGCGCCAGGCTGGCATAAATGCCGCCGGTAGCCAGCCCTGAAAACACCTGATGCAGGAACGCTTCCATGGATCTCCAGTCTGTCTTTCAGAAACCCAGATAAGCGCGGCGCACGCTCTCGTTGGAGCGCACGTCCGCGGCGGATCCGGAGATGACGACCTGCCCTGTCTCCAGCACATAAGCGCGATCGGCCAATTCCAGCGCCAGTGCCGCGTTTTGCTCGACCAGCAACACGCTGACCCCTTCATCCGCGTTGATCCCGCGCATGATGCGAAAGATGTCCTGCACCACCAGCGGCGCCAGCCCGAACGACGGCTCATCGAGCAACAGCAAACGCGGCCGCAACATCAGCGCGCGCGAAACCGCCAGCATCTGCTGTTCGCCGCCGGAAAGCGTGCCGGCCTGCTGGCGGCGGCGCTCCTTGAGCCGCGGGAAATACGTGAACATGCGTTCCAGGTCCAGCGCCACTGCGCGCCGGTCGTTGCGCGTATAAGCGCCGATGCGCAGGTTTTCCTCTGTGGTGAGATCGAGAAACGTGCCTCTGCCGTCGGGCACATGCGCAACGCCGAGGCGCGCGATATCCTCCGTGGTCGTTCTCTCGATCGCCTGGTCGTCGAAACGGATCGAACCGCGCCGTTTGAGCAGACCGCTGATCGCGCGCAACAGGGTAGTCTTGCCGGCGCCGTTGGCGCCCAGGATTGCAGTGATGCCGCCGCGCTCGACGGAAAAGCTCACGCCGCGCAACACGTTCTCCGCGCTGTAACCGGCGAACAAGTCCGCAACTTCCAGCAATGCCATCAGTTCGCCTTTCCGAGATAGGCGCGAATGACTTCGGGATTGCGTTGCACGTCCGCGGGGATGCCTTCCGCGAGCTTGCGGCCGAAATCGAGGGCCACCACCTTGTCGGAAAGCGGCATGACCAGGCCCATGTGGTGCTCCACCAGCAAAATAGTCGCGCTGAGCTGGTCGCGGATGCGCCTAATCAGGGTTGAAAGCAATCCAACTTCTTCGTGGTTCAGCCCGCAGGCCGGTTCGTCGAGCAGCAGCAAATGTGGCCGTCCGGCCAGTGCGCGGCCAAGCTCCACGCGTTTCTGCGTACCGAACGGCAGGTCCGCCACTGGAAGAGTCGCAACCTCGTGCAGGTCCAGCAGGTCGAGAAGATCGCGCGCGTGGCTGGATACCCGCGCCTCTTCGCGCGCGACCACGGGCAGGCGCAGGGCATTGGCAAAAAAGCCTCCGCTGCTGCAGCTATGCGCGCCGACCAGGATGTTGTCGAAAACGCTCATGCTGCGGAACAGCGCAAGATTCTGGAAAGTGCGGCCTATGCCGAGTTCGGCGATACGGTGGCGCGGCACTTCGAGCAGGGAGCGCCCGTTGCATTGAATGCTGCCGCCCTGGAACGGATAGAGCCGGGACAGGCAATTGAACAGCGTGGTCTTGCCGGCGCCGTTGGGTCCGATCACACCCGCGATCTGGCCGGGCATGACGTCGAAGGACACGTCGTCGAGCGCGACGATGCCACCGAAGCGCACGGTCAGGTTCGAGACGCGCAACAAAGGCTGGTCGCGAGCGCCGGCTGGTGGCGCGACGCCGTCCGATACCTGTTCGACTGCGGTGCTTGCCACCAGCCCTCCCCGTATGGGATGCGCGGGACCGAAATGCGCATCCGATACTGGCACAGATGGATCAGCCCGGTAAAGCTTCCCACTGCCCGCTTCACGCTGCAGCGCAGTGCAACATCGCATGAAGCGCAATCGACATTGACCTTCGGCTGCGAGGTCGCCAACATTCGTTTTTGCCTCACGGTTCGCCTCCAACGCCGTTCGAGATGTCGGCGACGGCACAGAGCCGAAACAAGAAATAAAGAAACGGGCACCCCCGAGGACAACGAGCGATGGAACCCGACCACTACCGATACTGGCCGCCCGGCCTGCCCCATGACATGGTCCTGCCGGAAACCAGTCTGTACGGCAACCTCGCGGCGACCGCCAGGCGGTATCCCGAAAAAACCGCGGTGAATTATTACGACACGCCGCTAACCTATGCGCGATTCAGGCAGGAAGTCGACGCGCTGGCGGGTTTCCTGCAACAACGTGCCGGCGTCAAGCGCGGCGAACGCGTGCTGTTGTTCATGCAGAACAGCCCGCAGTTCATGATCGCGTTCTACGCCATCCTGCGTGCCGACGCGATGGTGGTCCCGGTCAATCCGATGAACCTGACCGAGGAACTGCGTCACTACGTCTGCGACAGCGACGCCACGCTCACGATCACCGGACAGGAATTACTTGGCCAGGTGCGTCCGCTGCTGGAAGACGGACTGCAGCACATCATCGTCGCCGCGTACGCCGACTATCGGACGGAACCGACCAATCTCAAGGTTCCGGAAGTCGTGGCGGCGCCGCGCCTTGCATTGAACGAACCCGGCATGACGCAATGGCTGGACGCGCTCGCCGAAAATCTCCGGCCTGGCGTGCACCTGGCCGGCCCGGACGACTTGTGCGTGATGCCCTACACCTCGGGCACGACCGGCAAGCCGAAGGGCTGCATCCATACGCACCGCACGGTCATGAGTACGACGGTCGCGGGAGGCGCGTGGGTGGACATGCAACCTGATTCCGTCATCCTCTGCTCAATGCCGCTGTTCCACGTGACCGGCATGCAATGCAGCATGAACCAGCCGATTTACTTTGGCGGGACCATTGTCCTGATGACGCGCTGGGATCGCGATACGGCCGGCGAACTGATTCAGCGCCACAAAGTGGAGGGCTGGACCAACATCGCCACCATGGCAATCGACTTCCTGTCGAACCCGAACCTGGCCCGCTACGACATTTCCAGCATGAAACACATCGGCGGCGGCGGCGCAGCCATGCCGGAAGCCGTTGCGCAAAGGCTGCACGACCTGACAGGGCTCACCTACATCGAAGGTTACGGGCTGTCGGAAACCATCGCGCCCACACACATCAATCCGCCGCAACGCGCAAAGAAGCAATGCCTGGGCATCCCCATCTGCGCGACGGAATCGCTGGTCGTCAACCCCGACACGCTGGCCGTGCTCGGCGTACGGGAAACGGGGGAAATCGTTTCGCGTGGGCCGCAAATCTTTCTCGGCTACTGGAAGAAGCCCGAAGCCACGTCCGCGTCATTCATCGAGATCGACGGTAAATCTTTTTTTCGGACGGGCGACCTCGGCTACCGCGACGAAGACGGCTACTTTTTCATCGTCGACCGGTTGAAACGCATGATCAATGCATCCGGCTACAAGGTGTGGCCGGCTGAAGTGGAAGCCATGCTCTATCATCACGCTGATGTGCGCGAAGCCTGCGTGATTGGCACCCAGGATGCGCGGCGGGGCGAGACCGTGAAGGCGGTCGTCGTGCTCAAGGAGGCAAGCCGCGGCAAGGTCGCCGCGGACGACATCATTGCCTGGTCGCGGAATAAAATGGCCGCCTATAAGGTACCCCGCGTGATCGAGTTCGTGGAAACCCTGCCGAAGTCGGCCACCGGCAAGGTACAGTGGCGCTTGCTGCAGGAAGCCGAGAACAAGAAGATTTCAACCTGAAAAAAACAATGGAACCGAAGCATTTCAAACACTGGCCCAAGCACCTTCCGCGGCATCTGAGCGTCCCGTCCACGACGCTGCATTTCAACCTGGAAGTGTCCAGCCAGCGCTATCCGGACAAGCCCGCGGTAATTTTCTACGACAGCAAGCTGTTGTATCGCGAACTGCATCGCCAGGTCGATGTGATGGCGGGATTCCTGCAAAATCGATGCGGCGTGCGCAAGGGCGATCGCGTGATCCTGCAGATGCAGAATTCGCCGCAGTTCATCATCGCCTACTACGCAATCCTGCGCGCCGATGCCGCCGTGCTACCGGTCAGCCCGATGCATGTGACCGACGAACTGGTGCACTATTTCGATGACGCGGGCGCGTCCATCGCGCTGATCGCGCAGGACCTGTATCCGCAGATCAAACCGCTGCTGGGCAAACAGGCCAAGCATGCCATCGTTGCAACCTATTCCGACTACCTGACCGAACAGACGGCGCTCGACATCCCGGAATTCGTGCGGGCGCCGCGCGAGACCGTTATCGATCCGGGCGCAGTGTCCTGGGCGGATGCGCTCGCCGCCGGCTACAAGCCGCTGCCGGCCGCCGCGCAACCGGACGACCTTGCCTCCATCCTTTACACGTCCGGCACGACCGGAAAGTCCAAGGGATGCATGCATACCCACCGCACCATGATGCATTCGCTCGTTGGTGCGGCGGTGTGGGAAGGGTTCAGCGCGGACTCCGTTGCGTTGGGAACGGCGCCGTATTTCCACGTGACCGGCATGCAGCACAGCATGAATGCCCCGTTGTATGCGGGGGCCACGATTGCTATCCTGCCGCGCTGGAATCCGGACGCGGCCGGTTACATGATCGAACGTTACGGCTGCACGCACTGGGCCAACGTGCCTACCATGGTGGTGGACCTGCTGGCGCATCCGGCCACCGCGGGTCGGGACCTGTCGTCGCTGACCAATATTTTCGGCGGCGGCGCATCGATGCCCGAGGCAGTGGCGCAGAAGCTGTTCGAGTTATGCGGTATCGAATACATGGAAGCCTACGGAATGACCGAGACCATTTCGCAGACGCACATGAATCCTGCGCACAAGGCGCGCAAACAATGCCTGGGCTTTCCGACCTTCGATACCGAATCGCTGGTGATCGACCCGGAAACCCTGGCCGTACTCGGCCCGAACGAACAGGGCGAAATCGTGGTGCACGGCCCGCAGGTCATGCTCGGTTATTGGCAGCGGCCGGATGCCAACGAAACGGTATTCATCGATATCGACGGCAAGAAATTCATGCGCACCGGCGATCTCGGCCGCCATGACGAAGACGGCTACTACTACATCGCCGATCGCTTGAAGCGCATGATCAACGCATCCGGATACAAGGTCTGGCCTGCTGAAGTCGAGGCCACGCTCTACAAGCATCCCGACATCAAGGAAGTCGCCATCATTTCAGTGCCCGACACCCGCCGGGGTGAAACCGTCAAGGCCGTGGTGGTATTGAAGGATGAACGCAAAGGCCAAGTCAGCGCCGAGGACATCATGGAGTGGTCCCGCCTGCACATGGCAGCCTATAAGGTGCCGCGCCTCGTCGACTTCACCGACGCCCTTCCGCGCTCCGGCACCGGCAAGATTCAGTGGCGGACTTTGCAAGAAAAGGAGTGGGCAGATGTATCCAAACCTTGAGCCACGGAGACCGTATTTCTGATCGAGAAATGAATGAACTCAATGACATTTCATTTATTTATGCACCTTCCAGGTGTGTTGTTAAGCACCTCGGAGGTGCCTACTTGTAGTTGAATAGGGGTAGGGAACGGCTCCCGCCGTCCCCTCCCTCCGAACCCGGTGTGCGGTTCTCCCGCGACGGGCTCTCCAGTCAGTTGTTTCCGCAT
>JAYVMZ010000115.1:0-10698 GCA_043758735.1 Betaproteobacteria bacterium | reverse complement strand
CCGTCACGACCGCGGGCGATTCATGCGGTGCATGGCGGTGTCCATGTTCGTAATCATGATGAACGGCTGGCGAGTGATCGTCATGCGTGCCAAACCGCTCTTTGCCATGAAACGTCATGAACATCAGCCGGAAGGTATAGAACGCGGTGACAAACACACAGGACAGCACGCAGAAGTAGGCGAACCCGCTGCCCGGCAAATGGGACAGCTGCACTGCCTCGATGATCGCATCCTTGGAAAAGAACCCGGAGAAACCCGGGATGCCTGCACTCGCCAGCGCGCCAACCATCATGGTGGCGTAAGTGATCGGCATGTATTTGCGCAGGCCGCCCATCTTGCGCATGTCCTGCTCGTGGTGCATGGCGATGATCACCGAACCGGCGCCGAGGAACAGCAGCGCCTTGAAGAAGGCATGAGTGACCAGGTGGAACATGCCGGCCGCGTAAGCCGAAGCACCGAGCGCCACGGTCATGTAGCCGAGCTGCGAAAGCGTCGAATAAGCCACGACGCGCTTGATATCGGTCTGCACGATGGCCACCAGCCCCATGAACAGGGCGGTGATTGCGCCGATGATCATGACGAAGGACAGCGCCGCCTCGGACATCTCGAACAGGTGCGACATGCGCGCGACCATGAAAATGCCGGCCGTGACCATGGTCGCAGCGTGGATCAGTGCGGAGATCGGCGTCGGCCCTTCCATCGAGTCCGGTAGCCAGACATGTAGCGGGAATTGCGCCGACTTGCCCATGGCGCCGATGAACAACAGGATGCAGATCGTGGTGATCAGCGGCCAGTCCGTGAATGCAACATCGACGGTCTTGTTCGCCATGTCCGGCGCCATGGCGAACACCCTCGCGTAATCGAGCGTGCCGAAATAAACCAGGATCAGTGCGATGCCGAGCAGAAATCCGAGATCGCCGACCCGGTTGACCATGAAGGCCTTGAGGTTGGCATAGATCGCGGTCGGACGGGTGTACCAGAAGCCGATCAGCAGATAGGACACCAGGCCAACCGCTTCCCAGCCGAAGAACAATTGCAGGAAGTTGTTGCTCATCACCAGCATCAGCATCGAGAAGGTGAATAGCGAGATGTAGCTGAAGAAGCGCTGGTAACCGGGATCGTCGGCCATGTAGCCGATGGTGTAGACGTGCACCATCAGGGACACGAAAGTCACGACCAGCATCATCGTCGCCGACAGCTTGTCAATCAGGAAGCCGACCTGCATCGAGACGTCGCCGCTGGTGACCCAGGTGTAGAGCGGGCCATTGAAAGTGTTGCCCGCAAGCACATCACGGAACACGAGGAACGCGGCGACCACCGAGACCCCCATGCCGGCGATGGTCACAACGTGCGCGGCACGCCGTCCGATGAGCCAGCCCAGAAGGCCGGCGATCAGCGCACCAGCGAGCGGCGCAAGGGGGACGATGAGGTAGAGAGCTTTCATTTATTTCGGTAAGGTTAAGGCGTGAGGGGTGAGGCATGACGCGCAACGCCGCCAACGAAAGCCGCTCCTCGTCTTATTTTTAAAACCCCTTTCGCCTCACGCCTCACGCTTCACCCCTTCAGCTTGTCCAGGTCATCGACATTGATGGTGTGCACATTGCGGAACAGCACCACCAGGATTGCCAGTCCGATCGCGGATTCGGCGGCGGCAACGGTCAGGATGAAGAACACGAATATCTGGCCGGCGGTATCCTCAAGATAATGCGAAAAGGCGATGAAGTTCATGTTCACCGCCAGCAGCATCAGCTCGATCGCCATCAGCAGGATGATTACGTTTTTCCGGTTCAGGAAAATCCCGATCACGCTGATCGCGAACAGGATCGCGCCGAGGATCAGGTAATGCGACAGGGAAATCATTTTGGCCGACCCCCGGGACGCTGCTCGGAGGGCATGGAAACCATGCGTACCCTGTCCTTGCGGCGAACCTTCATCTGCCGCGCCGGATCGATGTACTTGGTGTCCTTGCGGCGGCGCAGGGTCAGTGCGATGGCTGCGACGATGGCGACCAGCAGGATGACGGCCGCGATCTCGAAGGGATAAACATACTCGGTGTACAAGAGCCGGCCGAGTTCTCGCGTATTGCTGTAGTCGGCCGCATGCGGTGCCGGCTGGGGCATGCCTTCGAGGTCGAAGTAGCGTCCGCCGAGCACGAGGACCATTTCCGCGATCATCACGCCGGCGACGATCAGTGCCGGCACGAGGTAATCCCAATAACCTTCGCGCAGCCGGTCGAGGTTGATGTCGAGCATCATGACCACGAACAGGAACAGCACCATGACGGCGCCGACATAAACCAGCACCAGCGCGATGGCGAGGAATTCCGCTTCCAGCAGCATCCATAGCCCGGCCGCCGTAAAGAAGGCGAGCACCAGGAACAGCGCCGAGTGCACCGGATTGCGCGCCGTGATGACGCGCAGCGCGGCAAATACCATGATCGCCGCGAAGAAATAAAAAGTGACCGCCCTGAAATCCATGTCGTTATTCGTAATCAGTCAACAGTAGACGGTAAGCTTGTTCACCGTTCACTGTTCACCGTTCACCATTTACTGTTCACCATTCACTGCCTCACCGAAAGCCGGCATCCTCCGTGCGGTCCTTCGCGATCTGCTCCTCATAACGGTCACCGATCGCCAGCAGCATTTCCTTGGTGTACAGCAGATCGCCGCGCTTTTCGCCGTGGTACTCCAGGATGCGCGTCTCCACGATGGCGTCCACCGGGCAGGATTCCTCGCAGAACCCGCAGAAAATGCACTTCGTCAGGTCGATGTCGTAACGCGTCGTGCGGCGCGTGCCGTCGGCGCGCTGCTCCGACTCGATGGTGATCGCAAGCGCCGGGCACACGGCCTCGCAAAGCTTGCAGGCAATGCAGCGCTCCTCGCCGTTCGGGTAGCGGCGCAGCGCATGCAGGCCGCGGAATCGGCCGGATTGCGGCGTCTTCTCTTCCGGAAACTGCACGGTGATTTTGCGCGCGAAGAAGTAGCGCCCGGTCAGGGCCATGCCCTTGACCATCTCAACGAGCAGGAAGGTGCAGAAAAATTCGCGAATGGCTTCGATCACGGCCGAATCCCCGTCGAGGTTTTCGTATTCACCAGGGTCGTATTCACCATGGCCACCACGAGAATTGCATCAGCCCGCCAATCAGCACCAGCCAGACGATCGTCAGCGGAATGAAGACCTTCCAGCCCAGGCGCATGATCTGGTCGTAGCGGTAACGCGGGAAGGTCGCGCGGAACCAAAGGAAGCAGAACAGCAGGAAGGCGATTTTCAGCAGCAGCCAGGGAAAGCCGCTGGCCGCCAGCCAGGGTGCGCCGATCGAATCCGCCAGCGCGCTTGGCAGCGGCGACAACCAGCCGCCCAGGAACATGATCGACGCCAGTGCGGCAACCAGGATCATGTTTGCGTATTCCGCGAGGAAGAACACGGCAAACGCCGTTCCTGAATATTCCACGTGAAAACCGGCCACGATTTCCGATTCGCCCTCGGCCACATCGAAAGGCGCGCGGTTGGTTTCCGCCACGCCGGCGATGAAATACACCAGGAACATCGGAAACAGCGGAATCAGATTCCAGCCCAGCAGGCCCCACGCCGTGCTCTGTTCCATGACGATGGTGGAAAGATTCAGGCTGCCCGACATCATGAGCACGCACACCAGGGCGAAGCCCATGGCGATCTCATAAGAGACGATTTGCGCTGCCGAGCGCAGGCCGCCGATGAACGCGTATTTCGAATTCGATGCCCAGCCGGCGACGATGACGCCATAGACGCCCATGGAAGTGATCGCCATCACGTACAGCAGGCCGGCATCCGCCCTGGCCAGCACCAGATCGGGCGTGAACGGCACCACCGCCCATGCTGCGAGCGCGGGCATGATCGATAGCACGGGCGCGAGGATGAACAGGAACTTGTTGGCCCCCGACGGGATGATGATTTCCTTGGCCAGCAGCTTGAGGACGTCGGCGAACGGCTGCAGCAGGCCCTTGTAGCCGACCCGGTTCGGCCCAATGCGCACCTGCATGTAGCCGATCACCTTGCGTTCGAAGTACGTGAGGTAGGCCACCGAGAGCATGATCGGCACCGTGATGCCGATGATCTTCGCCAGCGTCCACAGCGCGGTTACGCCGTCGACGCCGATCAGGCCTTCGACGAAGGCAAGGTTCATGCGCTCACCCTTTCCTGGGCAGCGACGCGCTCGAGTTCGATGTAACCATGCGACGGACCCAGCGCACTGGTCTCCGGGCAGCCGGCCGGCACGCGCGCGCAGTTCGCCGGCAGGCGGTCGTCGCGCAGGAAAGGCAGGACGGCTTCGCCGCCATGCTGAAGAACGCGCACGCGATCGCCCTGGCACAGGCCGAGTTTCTCGGCCAGCGCGCCGGGCAGGGACACGGTAATTTGGGCGTCGCGCGTGAGCTGCAGCGCTTCGGCGCGGCGCACGATGCCGTCGACGTGATAAATCGGCACTTCACCGACTCTTTCGATGCCGTTGAGTCCGGTGCCCGTGCTCGATAACTTGATCTCGCCCTGGATCGCATTGTTCAGCCGCGTGGCGACATCGCCGATGGCGGCGAGGCACTCGGCGCGAACGCCTTCCACGCTGTCGTAGTCGAAGCCTGCAAGTTCCAGCAAGGTGCCGAGCACGCGCAACACTTTCCATGCAGGCCGCGTCTCACCCAGCGGTTTGACGACACCCTGGAAACTCTGCACGCGGCCTTCGGAATTGACGAAGCTGCCGCCGGTTTCCGTGAACGGCGATACCGGCAGCAGGACTTGCGCGTATTCCAGTGCATGCGAGAACGGCGACATCGCTACCACCAGTTCCGCGGCCTGCATCGCCGCGCGCGCCGCGCGCGGATCGAACGTGTCCAGATCCATTTCGGCATGCAACAACACATAAGCTTTGCGTGGCTGCGCCAGCATTTGCATGGCATTCATGCCCGCGCCGCACTCCGGCACAGCACCGGCGAGGTAACCGCCGACGCTGTTGGCGGCTTCGCCGAGGAATCCGAGCTTCGCATCGACGATACGCGCGAGTTCCTGCGCAAGCCGATGCAATTCGCCGGCTTGCGGATGATGCTGGGCGAGGCTGCCGAGGAAGATCGCGCGTTTGTGTCCCGCTGCCAGGCTTTCCGCGATCTTGCGCACTGCCGGATCGACGTTGACACCGGCGACAGCCGCGGGCACTGCAACCCCTTTGGTCTCGGCGGCTGCCTTGACGACCTGCGCGAGAACGCCGGCCATCGCGCTCGGCGCAGCAATGGCCTTGTTGGCCACGCGCAGCAGCAGGTCATCGTCGACCGGATTGATCAGATTGAACTGGGCGCGCTTCTTGACCGCCTGGCGAAAGCGCTGCGCGAGCAGCGGCTGTTCCTTGCGAAGAATCGAGCCCACCACCAGGATGCTGTCGAGCGCGGATACGTCTGCGACTTTCATACCCAGCCATGGCGCGCCGCGCAACTGTCCGTCGGCGGAGAAGTCCGCCTGGCGCAGGCGGAAATCGACATTGCCACCGCCCAGCCCGCGCGCCAGTTTGCCCAGCAGATAAAGTTCCTCAAGCGTGGCTTGCGGAGTTGCCAGCGCACCGATGGCTTCGGCGCCATGGGTGGCGCGGATGCGGCCGAGTTCGCCGGCGATGAATTCAAGTGCCGTGCTCCAGTCGACTTGTTCCCACTTGCCATCGCGCTTGAGCATCGGCGACGTAAGCCTCTCGGCGCAGTTCAGCGCCTCATAGGAAAACCGGTCGCGATCCGACAACCAGCATTCATTGATCTCATCATTCTCCAGCGGCAGCACGCGCATGACACGGTCGCCCTTGACCTGCACCACGAGGTTCGAGCCAAGGCCGTCATGCGCAGCGATCGATTTGCGCCGCGCCAGTTCCCAGGTGCGCGCGCTGTAGCGGAAGGGCTTGGAAGTCAGCGCGCCGACCGGGCATACGTCGATCATGTTTCCCGACAGTTCGGAATCCACCGTGCGCGCGACAAAGGGCATGATTTCCGAGTGCTCGCCCCGCCCACCCATGCCGAGTTCCATGATGCCGGCGATTTCCTGGCCGAAGCGCACGCAGCGGGTGCAATGGATGCAGCGGGTCATTTCCTCGGCCGAAACCAGCGGTCCGAGATCCTTGTTCGCCACCACGCGCTTGGGTTCGTCGTAGCGCGAGCTCGACCCGCCGTAGCCGACCGCCAGGTCTTGCAACTGGCATTCGCCGCCCTGGTCGCAGATCGGGCAATCGAGCGGGTGGTTGATCAGCAGGAATTCCATCACGCCCTTCTGCGCTTTGATGGCGGCATCGGAATGCGTGTGCACCTTCATGCCTTCGGTCACCGGCGTGGCGCAGGCCGGCAACGGCTTCGGCGCCTTTTCCACCTGCACCAGGCACATGCGGCAATTGGCGGCGATCGACAGCTTCTTGTGGTAACAGAAGTGCGGAACATAGATGCCGAGCTTGTTCGTGGCATCCATGATCGTGCTGTTGTCGGCAACTTCCACCGTGCGGCCGTCTATTTCGAGCTTCGCCATGTGCTTGGGGTCAGTGTTGTCCGTGGGCCAGGCATTTGCCGTTGTCGATGTGATACTGAAACTCGTCGCGGAAATGCTTGATGAAGCTTTTTACCGGCAGCGCGGCGGCATCGCCCAGCGCACAGATCGTGCGGCCGGCTATGTTGTCCGCCACCGAATTCAACTTGTCGAGGTCTTCCGGGCGGCCCTGGCCATGTTCGATGCGATGGACCATGCGATACAGCCAGCCTGTGCCTTCGCGGCAGGGCGTGCACTGGCCGCAGGATTCCTCGAAATAGAAATACGACAGCCGCTGCAGGGCGCGAACCATGCACGTTGTTTCGTCCATGACGATGACCGCGCCGGAGCCAAGCATCGATCCGGCCTTGGCGATCGAGTCATAGTCCATGTCCGTCGCCATCATGACTTCGGCAGGCAGCACCGGCATCGATGATCCACCCGGGATGCAGGCTTTGAGCTTGCGGCCGTCGCGCATGCCGCCCGCCATCTCCAGCAGTTTCGCGAATGGCGTGCCGAGTTTGACTTCGTAGTTGCCGGGACGCGAAACATGGCCGGAAACCGAAAACACCTTGGTGCCGCCGTTGTTCGGGCGACCCAGGTTGAGGAAAGCCTCCCCGCCGTTGTTGATGATCCACGGCACGGCGGCGAACGTTTCGGTGTTGTTGATCGTAGTGGGCTTGCCGTACAGGCCATAGCTTGCCGGGAACGGGGGCTTGAAGCGCGGCAGGCCTTTCTTGCCTTCCAGCGACTCCAGCAACGCGGTTTCCTCGCCGCAGATGTAGGCGCCCCAGCCATGGTGCGCGTGCAATTCGAAGCTGAATTCCGAACCAAGGATGTTCTTGCCGAGCAGGCCCGCGGCTCGCGCTTCCTCCAGGGCTTCCTCGAAACGCTCGTACACGTCCCAGATTTCCCCGTGGATGTAGTTATAGCCGACAGTGATGCCCATCGAATACGCCGCGATCGCCATGCCCTCGATGACGATGTGCGGGTTGTAGCGCATGATGTCGCGGTCCTTGAACGTGCCCGGCTCACCTTCATCCGAGTTGCAGACGAGGTATTTCTGCCCGGCGAACGCGCGCGGCATGAAGCTCCACTTGAGACCGGTGGGAAATCCGGCGCCGCCGCGGCCGCGCAGCGAAGATTTCTTCATTTCGGCGATGACCTGCTCCGGCGTTATTTTTTCGCCGAGGATCTTGCGCAATGCCCGGTAGCCCCCGCGCGCTTCGTAGTCCTTCAGACGCCAGTTGAACCCGGTCAACCCCTTGAGGATAACCGCGTCGGGTCCATAGATGTCCGGGGAAAACGGCGGCAATGGCGCGTTCACTTGCGCAACGCCTCTATCCACGTATCGAGCTTGTCGGGCGTCATGAAGGACACCATGCTCTTGTCGTTGTGCAGGCACACCGGCGCATCGCCGCAGGCGCCCAGGCATTCGCCTTCCTTCAGCGTGAACTGCCCGTCGGCGGTCGTCTCGGTGAAGCCGATACCAAGTTTCTTCTTCAGATGCTCGGCGGCAATGGTCGCGCCCGATAGCGCGCAGGGCAGATTGGTGCAGATCGTGATCTTGTGGCGTCCGACCGGCTGCAGGTCATACATGCCGTAGAAACTGGCCGCTTCGTACACGGCGATCGCCGGCATGCCGAGATACTGCGCGACGAAATCCATGGTCTCTGGCGAGAGCCAGCCCATCTCGGTCTGCGCAATGGTCAGTGCGGCCATGACCGCCGACTGGCGCTGGTCGGCAGGGTATTTGGCAATGGCCTTGTCCATGCGGGCCAGCGATTCCGGCGAAAGCACCGCGGATCCGTTTTGGAGCTCGGCCGCGTTCATCGGTCCACCTCGCCGAACACGATGTCCTGCGTGCCGATGATCGCCACCACATCCGAAATCATGTGCCCACGCACCATTTCGTCCAGCGCCGCGAGGTGCGCGAAACCCGGCGCGCGGATTTTCACGCGATACGGCTTGTTGGCGCCGTCGGACACCAGATAGATGCCGAACTCGCCTTTCGGCGCCTCAACGGCGGCGTAGGTCTCGCCCTCCGGCACGTGCATGCCTTCGGTAAAGAGCTTGAAATGGTGGATCAGCTCTTCCATGTTCATCTTCATGTCCACGCGCGAGGGCGGCGCAATCTTGTGGTCATCGGTGATGACGGGCCCCGGGTTCTTGCGTAGCCATTCGATGCATTGCTTGACGATGCGGTTGGACTGGCGGAACTCTTCCACGCGCACCAGGTAGCGGTCGTAGCAATCGCCACCGGTACCGATCGGAATATCGAAATCGAGGCGGTCGTAGACCTCGTAAGGCTGCTTTCTGCGCAAATCCCATTCGACGCCGGAACCGCGCAGCATCGGCCCGGTGAAGCCCAGCGCCAGCGCGCGTTCGGGCGAGACCACGCCGATGCCCACCGTGCGCTGCTTCCAGATGCGGTTGTCGGTCAGCAGCGTTTCGTACTCGTCGACATAGCGCGGGAAACGGTTGGTGAAATCCTCGATGAAATCGAGCAGCGAACCCTGGCGGTTGTCATTCAGCTCGCGCACCGCCGCGTCGTTGTGAATTTTCGAAGCGAGGTATTGCGGCATCGTTTCGGGCAGGTCGCGATAGACACCTCCCGGGCGATAGTAAGCGGCATGCAGCCTCGCGCCCGAGACCGCTTCGTAAACGTCCATCAGGTCTTCGCGCTCGCGGAAGCAGTACAGAAACACAGTCATCGCACCGATGTCGAGTGCATGCGCGCCCAGCCACAGCAGGTGGTTCAGGATGCGGGTAATCTCGTCGAACATCACGCGGATGTACTGTGCGCGCAACGGCACTTCGATTTTGAGCAGCTTCTCGATGGCCATCACGTAGGCGTGCTCGTTGCACATCATCGAGACGTAGTCGAGCCGGTCCATGTAGCCGATCGACTGGTTGAACGGCTTGGACTCGGCCAGCTTCTCGGTGCCACGGTGCAGCAGGCCCACGTGCGGGTCGGCGCGCACGATGGTCTCGCCGTCCATCTCCATCACCAGCCGCAGCACGCCGTGCGCGGCCGGATGCTGCGGCCCGAAGTTCATCGTGTAGTTGCGGATCTCTTGCACGATCAGTTCCTCTGCCAGTCGTCGGCCGCTTCGGCTTCGGCCTGCATCAGGTCGGCGTCATGGCGGATGGTACGCGGCACCAGCACGCGCGGCTCGATCGACACCGGCTCGTAGATCACGCGCTTCTGCTCGGGGTCGTAGCGCACTTCGACGTTGCCAATCAGCGGGAAGTCCTTGCGGAACGGATGACCGACGAAACCATAGTCGGTAAGAATGCGACGCAGATCGGGATGGCCGTCGAAAATGATTCCGTACAGGTCGAACGCCTCGCGTTCGAACCAGTTCACGCCCGGCCAGATCGGGGTAAGCGACGGCACCACGGGCAGCGTGTCGTCGTCGCAAAATACGCGCAGGCGCAATCGGCGGTTGTGCACGATCGACAAAAGATGCGCGACCACGGCGAAACGACGCAGCTCGTCGTTACCGCGCGGGCGCCCGGCCCAGTCGAAGCGGCCCATCGCCTGCCCTTCCACGCCGCGCGAAAAACCCGTGCTGGAAACCGAATCGGTATCCCACTCGACCTGGCCGTAACCGAGGTAATCGACGCCGCACAGATCGACCAGTTCGCTGAAGCCGAACGCTGGCTCGTCGCGCAGCGCGGTCACCACGGCGATCAGGTCGGCGGCGGCCAGTTCGGCGGTGGTTTCGTTGCGAACCGTGCTGAGGGTCAGCGTTTCGCCGAATCGCGCGGCGAGAGCGTCGGCCAGCGCGTTCGAATGGGGATCGGACATGAAGAGCCTCTTACGAACGCGCGATGGTGCTGGTGCGGCGGATTTTTTTCTGCAGCAGCAGGATGCCGTGGATCAAGGCCTCGGCCGTCGGCGGACAACCCGGCACATAGATGTCCACCGGCACGATGCGGTCGCAGCCGCGCACCACCGAATACGAATAGTGGTAGTAGCCGCCGCCGTTGGCGCAGCTGCCCATCGAGATCACCCACTTCGGCTCCGGCATCTGGTCGTAGACCTTGCGCAGCGCGGGTGCCATCTTGTTGACCAGGGTACCGGCCACGATCATCACGTCGGACTGGCGCGGGCTGGGGCGGAAGATCACGCCGTAGCGATCCAGATCCAGCCGGGCCGCGCCGGCATGCATCATT
>JAYVMZ010000114.1:0-2616 GCA_043758735.1 Betaproteobacteria bacterium | reverse complement strand
TTTCTCGAAACGCCGCGCCACGTCGAGATCCAGGTACTTGCCGACGAGCACCGCAATGCCGTCTACCTCGGCGACAGGGACTGCTCTATGCAGCGCCGCCACCAGAAAATCATCGAGGAGGCGCCCGCGCCGCTGATCCCGCTGAGGGAGCGCGTTCGCATAGGCGAGCGCTGTGCCGATGCTTGCCGCAAAATCGGCTATCGCGGCGCCGGTACTTTCGAGTTTCTGTACGATAGGGGCGAGTTTTATTTCATCGAAATGAACACTCGCGTGCAGGTCGAGCATCCGGTGACCGAAATGATCACCGGGATAGATATTGTCAAGACCCAGATACTGGTTGCGGCTGGAGAAAAACTGCCATTCCGCCAGAAGGACGTCAGTTTTCGCGGGCATGCCATCGAATGCCGGATCAATGCGGAGCACCCCTTCAAATTCACCCCTTCACCTGGGCGCATTACGTCGTGGCACGTGCCCGGCGGGCCGGGCATCCGGGTGGACTCGCATGTCTACCATGGCTACTTCGTGCCGCCCTACTACGATTCCCTGATCGCAAAGGTTATCGCCTACGGCGATACCCGCGATCAGGCCATCGCGCGAATGCGCATCGCGCTATCGGAAATGATTGTGGAAGGCATTCAGACCAATTTGCCGCTGCACCAGGAACTCATGCTTGACACGTCTTTCATGCGCGGCGGAACCAGCATCCACTACCTGGAAGAGAAACTCGCCAAGTACGGCAAGGTCGAGTAGCTCCGCCGCTCACGGAGGCACCCCCATCGCCTGGATAGCGGTCGAATTGATTGTCGACGCGGCGCGGGTGGCGGCGTTGTCCGATGCCCTGATAGAAGAGGGGGCATTGTCGATAGACGTTGCCGATGCCCAGGCCGGCACCCAGGGCGAAACGCCGATTTTCGGGGAACCCGGTCGGGCACCCGAAACGGCATTCGGATTGAATCGCGTGATCGCCCTTTTCGCGCCGGACGCGGACTGGTCCGCATCCCTCCAGCGTGCCATGACCGCGGCCGGTCTACCCATCGCGCCTGAGTACAAGATTTCAGAGGTTCAGGAACAGGATTGGGTCAGGCTGACGCAAAGCCAGTTCGAACCCATCCGCGCTTCAACCCGGCTGTGGATCGTTCCCAGCTGGCACGCCAGTCCTGATCCGGCGGCAATCAATATCGTTCTTGATCCGGGTCTAGCATTCGGCACCGGCAGCCACCCGACCACTCGCTTATGTCTGGACTGGCTGGACCGGAACATGTCTCCCGGATGCAGCGTGCTCGACTATGGCTGCGGCTCCGGCATACTGGCCATAGCGGCGGCGAAGCTTGGCGCCGCCCGTGTGCGCGGTGTAGACATCGACGAGCAGGCCGTGCTGTCGAGCCGCTACAATGCGCAACGCAATTGCGTTGTTGCAGAATTCTTCAATGCGGATGAAGCTCCCCCCGAGCCGGCAGAGGTCGTATTGGCAAACATTCTTTCCAATCCTCTGAAAGTCCTCGCGCCATTACTGGCAACGCTGACTCTTCCGGGCGGGAGATTGGTCCTTTCGGGAATCCTGCCGCCCCAGGCAGCAGACGTCGCCGAGGCCTATCGCGCCTGGTTCGATATCGAATCGCCAGTCATGGATGATGGCTGGGTGCGGTTGAGCGGCACGCGTCTTAACTGAGTCCGGCGGCATGGATCTCTTCACCCGCTGCCCAAGTTGCGAGACGACCTACCGTGTCACAACGCAGCAACTCCAGGCATCCGGCGGGCAAGTGCGTTGCGGGCACTGCCAGAAGATATTCGATGCCTTCGCCACGCTGACGGCGCAGGAACCGCAGCCCGCGTCTCAGGATCCGGTCATTCCGCCGACGCGGTTGCACGAAACCGCTAAAAATGAGCAGGACTTGCGACCGAGTTTTTCCGCGGCCCCGGTTTCCCAGTCAGGCAAGCCCGCGCCCGCGCGGCCGGATCCCGCAGCCACTCTGTACGAATGGGAATTCAAGATGCCGGAATCGCCGCGCCGAACCGCGCTGTGGACGATTCTGGCGTTCGTGATGGTGACGGGCCTCGTCGCGCAGGCTGCCTATGTGTTTCGCACAGAAATGATGGTTCTGCTACCGCAGACGCGCAGCTACTACGCGCTGATTTGCGAGTCGATCGGATGCGCAATCGGTTTGCCGAAGCTGTCGAACTACTTGCACATAGAAGCCTCGGACCTGAAAGTAGTCGATCCCTCGCATCCGAATGAAATCCAGTTGCTCCTGTCAGTGCGCAACCGGGCGCCGGTCGACCTGGCCTATCCTGCATTCGAGCTGACGTTGACCAACCCAATGGAGCAGGCTGTCGCGCGGCGGATTTTCCTGCCCGCGGAATACCTGCCGCCGGCGATGCAGACCGGCGGGCTGAAAGCCGGCACCGAATTGCCGCTCCAGCTTTATCTCGACACCGGCGCCGTGCGTGCCGCCGGCTATCGGCTGTATTTGTTCTACCCATGACGGCGGCCTTGAAAAACCGGCCACCCGCCGCGCGGTAAGATATCGTCTCGTTAGTCCAGTACCTTTGCGCGTTGCGCACAGGGTCCGGTCGAATGAGATTCAAGGAGAAATTAAAAGGCATGATTCCCGCAGA
>JAYVMZ010000113.1:0-6387 GCA_043758735.1 Betaproteobacteria bacterium | reverse complement strand
CATGCAAATTCACGTCGGCTTCGAAATGGTGTACGACTGCCCGCAACCCACCCCGATGATATTCAATGTCAACGTGCACTTTACGCGTGTGTCCGATCTTGTCGGCCGTGACGACCTGGTGTTCGATCCACCGCTGCGGATGGCCGCCTACCGCGACAGCTTCGGCAACTGGTGCAGCCGTATCGTTGCGCCGCAAGGCCGCATGACCATCACTGCCAACGCGCTGGTAAACGATAGCGGATACTGCGACTTGATCGTTCCGCAGGCGCAACAGGTGCCGGTGCCCGACCTGCCCGAAGAAGCACTTCTGTTCCTGCTGGGCAGCCGCTATTGCGAAACCGACCGGCTGTCCGAGACGGCGTGGATCCTGTTCGGGCAGACGCCGACCGGATGGGCCCGCGTCCAGGCGATCTGCGATTTCGTACATCGCCATATCACTTTCGGCTATGAGCACGCGCGCATGACCCGCACGGCGCTGGAAGCCTTTCACGACAAGACCGGCGTTTGCCGCGACTATGCCCATCTCGCCGTTGCCTTCTGCCGGTGCATGAACATCCCCGCACGCTATTGCACCGGTTACCTGGGCGACATCGGCATGCCACCACCGTACGGCGTAATGGATTTCGCCGCCTGGTTCGAGGCCTTCCTCGACGGTCGCTGGTACACGTTCGATGCCCGCAATAACACCCCGCGCATCGGCAGGGTACTCATTGCACGGGGCCGCGACGCGTCCGACGTCGCCATCAGCAATGCGTTCGGCCCGAACACATTGGCGAGCTTCAAGGTCTGGACGGACGAGGTCCGCGCGAACTGAGCCGGGTGGAGATTTCAATCCAGATAAAGGCGCTCACCACAGAGGCACGGAGTGCACAGAGGAAGAACAAATTCAGGGTGATTAACTGCGGTGGTTTTTCGTGTGACTGTGCCGGTGCTCTCGCTACTCATCATCGCCGTAAGGATAATCCAATCCAACCCTGTTCTTCGGCGGCCTTTACTCTGTGGCCTCTGTGCCTCTGTGGTGAATCGCCCTTGCAGTGAATCGCCTCTGTGGTGAATATTTAGGAATGCTGGCGTAAACTCGGCACTTCCGAGAGCAGGAGTCCAATGCAATGAAAAACCTCGCCCGCCTGTCCCTGGCCCTGCTGTTGTGCGCCGCTGGTTCCGCCCAGGCGCTTGACAAGGTCATCTTCCTGACCAACTGGTTCGCCGAAGCCGAGCATGGCGGCTACTACCAGGCCGTCGCTGAGGGCATCTATGAAAAGTACGGCCTCGATGTCCACATCGGCATGGGCGGGCCGCAGGTCAACGTTTATCAGTTGCTGCTTGCGGAAAAAGCTGATTTCGTCATGGGCTATGACAACGCCACGATCAGCGCCGTCGAGCAGGGCCTGCCGGTCATCACCGTTGCCGCCAATTTCCAAAGCGAGCCGGTGGGGCTGATCGCGCACCCGGACGTGAAAAAGATCGAAGACCTGAAAACCCGCACGCTCCTGATCGGACAGGCCAGCGAGACGACTTATTGGCCGTGGCTGAAAGCGAAATACGGCTTCACGGAGGCGCAGAAGAAGCCCTATGCCTATTCCGTGCAGCCATTCCTGGTCGACAAGAACATCGCGCAACAGGGTTACATCACCTCCGAACCCTACGCGATCGAGAAAGGCGGCGTGAAGCCGGTCATTTTCCATCTGGCCAGGTACGGCTATCCGCCTTACGCGCAAACTGTGGTCACATTGACCAAGACGGTCAAGAACAAACCCGACCTGATCAAACGCTTCATTGAAGCCTCCGCGCTCGGCTGGAAAAGCTACCTGAAGAACCCGGCGCCGGCCAACGCGCTCATCAAGAAAGAGAATCCGCAGATGGACGACGAGCAACTCGCGTTCAGCGTCGCGAAGCTCAAGGAATACGGCATCGTCGAAGGCGGCGACGCGAAGACGCTCGGCCTGTTCACGATGACGGATTCGCGCTGGAAACTGACCTTCGAAGTCATGCGCGATTCGAAACTGGTCAAGCCCGATGTCGATTACAAAAAGGCCTATACCCTGGAGTTCGTGAAGCAGGTCAAGGTCCTGCCCTAACCCGCCGCACCCGCACATGCTGCCCCGGCTCGACAGCTATGAGGCCGTCCGCCGGCAATTTGCCTGGCAGATCCCGTCTTTCTACAACATAGGCGTCGACCTTTGCGACAAATGGGCGGCGGATGCCTCGCGGCTCGCGCTGATCCATGAGCGTCGCGACGGCACCATCACCCGCTACACTTTCGCCGACTTGCGCCGACTGTCGAACCAGACGGCGAATCTGTTGGCCTCCCGCGGCGTGCAAGCCGGCGACCGTGTCGGCATCCTCCTGCCACAGGAACCGGAAACCGCGATAGCCCATCTCGCGACCTACAAGATCGGCGCGATCGCCGTGCCGTTGTTCACGCTGTTCGGCATCGACGCCCTGCGTTACCGGCTGACCGACGCCGGTATCAAGGCGCTGGTCACCAACGCCGCCAGCATGGAAAAAATTGCGCAAATCCGCGGAGCATTGCCGGACCTCCAAACTATTTTCTGCATCGACGGCGCGCCGGCAGGTACGGAAGATTTTCATGCGTCGCTCGCAAAACAGGGCGACGACTTCACGCCGCGCAAAACCCGCGCCGACGATCCCGCGCTGATCATCTACACATCGGGCACGACCGGCAATCCCAAAGGCGCGTTGCATGCGCATCGCGCCGTGCTCGGTCACATGCCCGGCGTCGAGATGTCGCATGATTTCCTGGGTGTCGAAGGCGATCTCATCTGGACGCCCGCCGACTGGGCGTGGATTGGCGGTCTGATCGACGTGCTGTTCGCGGCCTGGCAACTCGGCGTGCCGGTGGTCGCGCGACGCTTCGAGAAATTCGACCCGGAGGCGGCCTTCGACCTGATGGCGCGGCACCAGGTGCGCAACGCCTTCATTCCGCCGACCGGACTGAAGCTGATGCGTAATGTGGCCAATCCGGCGGCGCGATGGAAACTGAGCCTGCGCTCACTGGCCAGCGGCGGAGAATCGCTCGGTGCCGAATTGCTGCAATGGGCGCGCGACACCTTCGGCGTGACCATCAACGAATTCTACGGACAGACGGAATGCAACATGACTTTGTCGTCCTGCGATGCGCTATTCCCGGTCAGGCCGGGCGCGATTGGCAAGGCGGCACCTGGACATGATGTTTCCATCGTCGACGACAACGGCGTCGAAATGCCCCGCGGAACCATCGGCAACATCGCCGTGCGCAGCCCCGATCCGGTGACCTTCCTCGGGTACTGGAACAAACCGGAGGCAACGCGCGAAAAATTCATCGGCGACTGGCTGATTACCGGCGATACGGGAAAGATGGATGAAGACGGCTACGTGACATTTGTCGGCCGCAACGACGACGTAATCACCAGCGCGGGGTATCGCATCGGGCCGGGCGCGATCGAGGACTGCCTGCTGGGCCATCCCGCGGTGAGAATGGCTGGCGTGGTCGGCGCCCCGGATCCGGAACGCACCGAGATCGTGAAGGCCTACGTCGTGCTCAATGACGGATTCGCGGCAAGCGACAGACTGACGCGCGAACTGCAGGACCATGTGCGCACACGCCTTGCCGCGCACGAATATCCGCGCCAGGTGCGCTACATCGATTCACTGCCACTGACCACGACCGGAAAAATCATCCGCCGCGAGCTGCGCGACCGCAGAGATTGAAATCACCCCCCTAACCGCGTCCCCTGCGGTGAGTTCGCCTTGGGAGCCTTGAATTCGGCTTAGCGGTTTCTGTCCCCGCCGCCCCGGCCATCTGAATTCGAATGCCCATGCCCCTCATCGACGCGAACCTGCTGCTTGGCGAAGCGTTGTCCGATGTTGCGGCCCGGATTGGCCGCGACCGGACGCTCGACCCGCCCGGAATTGGCAGCGGGCCGCTCGATGCGGCTCGAATTGATCGCAGGCCGCTCCATGCGGCCCTGTGGCTGCGAAAAACCGCGGGCCGGTGGCATTGCGCGCTGGAATTGCGAAGGCGCCCTTTCGATGGGCACATCCGCGACCGCTAGCATGCGCTGCGGGGATTGCACCCGGGGCACAACCTGGACCGGTCGATTCTGCTGCCAGTCTGCACGCGAGCGATCAAAAACTGGACGGGCGTCCACGCGGGCACGCGAAATCGTGTCGTCCGGCCGACGTTGGTCCGGTTGCCTGCGTTCGTTGCCCGCAAACGCCGATGAAGGACTGCGACGCCAGGGCGTTTGAATGGCAGGCGGCATCTGCGCAGGTCGCGATGTCGGTACCCCGTGCGCGTTCGCGACATTGCCGCGTATCTGCGCATCCCGCCGGCCCCGATCGCGATCGCCGTCCTCGCCGGACCGGCGCCAGTGATTTTCGGGACCCGCGACGAACCCGTTGCCCGGCGCGCCGCGTGCCGCGGACTGCTGCCGACGGGAAATCGACCCCGGACCATTCCAGACGACACTCCCGCGATCCCAGCGGTCATAAATGCGGCCGACGTTGTGCGCTCCCGGCGCGATCGGGCGCACTACATTCATGCTTCTCGCCACAACGTCCGAATGTCCGTGCGCGGACGCATCCCATGGGCCCCACCACGGATGATAGTAGGGAAGTGGCGACACCCATGCCGTGCGATGCCAGTAGTTCCATGGATACGGATTCCACCAGCTATTAAAGAAACTGAAGCCGAATCCCCAAGTCACCGGTGCGCCATACCAGACGTTGCCGATCCACGGACGATACGGCCAGCCGGTGCCATAGACAACCACATCGTTCGAAACATAAGAACCGACATAGCCGGGTGTATAGCCGACATAGACGACGTCCGGCGTCGAGTCGTACACACGCACGTACGTCACGTAGTACAGCGGCGAGATGCGCGGGATCGAATAGATGGCAGCCGGGACGTAAGTCGTGATGGTCCAGGGGCCGAACGGCGAAGGACCGGCGAACCAGACGCCATTGTCCAGCGCGTAGAACGCGTTCTCATCGACCCGGATTACCGGCACCGGCGAATTGATCGCGTTCTGCAGTGCCGTGCCCTCTATCGGCTGAAATTGCGGACTGCCATCGTAATTGATTTCCAGATGCCCGGCACCGCGCGAAACGGTCGCCATCTGCGGCACGGTGCTTGCGATCACCGCTTCGCGCGCCTGCGGCGTACCGGGCACCGCCGCTCGCACACTCTGGGTCGGATGCTCGGACGGGATCCTGGCGAAATCGGCGGGCAACGCCGACGGCGCCACATAGCTCCACTGGCCTTGCGCGAGCGCGGTCGCCCGATACCAGCGGCCGGAAATCAGTGCGTAGTAATTCTGCGTCGTCAGATCGAGGAACAGCTTGTCGGGCGAATTGGTGACATAGAGCAATTGCGTGCGCTCGATCGGCGCGTACTGCGGGGGGCCATCGGTCTGCAGCAACTCGGCCGGCGCCGTGCTGACAAAGACCGACAGCGGTCCCGCCGGTGCCGCGCCGTCCGCTGCGTCCGCTTGCAGCAAATCGACGTCGTCCTGCTGCGTCGCAAGCTGCTTCGCCTGGTCGAGTTGCGGCATCGGATTCGCAGCCGACCACGGACCGGCGAGGGATTGCGCTTCCATCCAGTGGTCGGACACGAACAGGTAAAAACGTGAAGTCGCCTTATCCTGCAGAAGCAGCGCGCGGGTGTTCATGACGCGGGAAAGCCCGGCAACGCCGACCGGGCGCAGCACCGGATTGCCATCGACGGGTACCAGCACCGCAGCGCGGTCGCTATAGAGAATTCGCGGTGGATCGTTCTTCAGCGGCTGTTTCGCGGATTGCTGCGCGAGCCGGTCGATTTCCATGTCGGATTGCAGCCTGTCCTGCGCGATTGTCCAGGACCGACCTGCGAATTGCGTGCGCAGGACGGAAAGGTAGTCGCCACCTTCCGCTGCGACTGCGGGAAAATCGATCCTGCTGATTTCGGGATCGCTGATCGTCACCATGCGGCTCGCCAGGTCGGTTTCCGTGCGCGCGGAAAAATAAACCACGCCGAAATTCTGCTTTCCGGTTTCGTCGTGCACCGAAACCGCGGACCGGCCTTCGAGCCGGTTGTTGTTCCATTGATCGACCTGCGGCTGGTAAATCAGGAAGGTCCGCCCGGAATCGACAGTCTGCACCGGCCACGGCGCGGCTGCGGCGGCATCGAGTTGTT
Source organism: Betaproteobacteria bacterium (assembly GCA_043758735.1). Lineage (GTDB taxonomy): Bacteria > Pseudomonadota > Gammaproteobacteria > Burkholderiales > JACQAP01 > JACQAP01. Next base: position 209 of record JAYVMZ010000113.1, on the reverse strand, counting down.
GGGCCGACAACGCATCGACTCGACTATCGGCTTCACTCGCCGCCTGACCCATCATCGAAGACAGCGAAAACGCCGTTGCCAGGGTAACCGCAAAAATTCTGGAAAGCTTGCTCATGGCGTGCCCTCCTCCGTAAGTTGTCTGGCGCCCATCCATTGCAATTGACGCGGGCGCTTACGGCACTCAACGCACGTTCGGCCGATACGTTAAC
>JAYVMZ010000112.1:0-3472 GCA_043758735.1 Betaproteobacteria bacterium | reverse complement strand
CTGCGCCCATGCTCTAGTGTGCCTCGCTACATAACGTCTCAGCCTTCTTGTCCGTGTACCCGAAGCAGAAAAATTCACTGAATTTTTAGAGGTGCTCATATAGGAAAGGAAGATCCGCTTCCATGCGCCCGCGCACATAACCGATTCCGGCAATAAGCGCGTCAGCGAACCGACCCGGCCGTGAATCCGGCGTAGCTTTCAAGCCGAACCGCAACGTACTCCCTTGTCCGGTCACGCCACCTGAGGAAATCCCGCCCTGGCCGTTTTCCGAACGGCGCGTGGACCTTTGGCGCAGCCGGGCGGTCCAATCTCACTTCTAACGCGTATCGGAGGTCACCGTGATGAAATACCTTGTTGCAGGATTGATTGCCTTCCTGGTTGCCGGCTGCGGTCACATGGCCATGAATGACGACACCCATGCTTCCACCATTCCGCTCATATGGAAACCGACCAAAGACTTCGCCCGGTCAGGCACGACCGATACCACCGGGCGCGCGAGTGCCAGGCTGCGGGTCGAGGTGACCGATAGCCGCGGCGATCCCGAAGTCATTGGACGAAACAGCGAAAAAATTCCACCGCGCAAGGTCACCACGCCGGACAGCGTGGCGGCATTCGTCAGTGAACACATGAAACAGCTGATTGCCAGCAACGGCACTACCGAGGTCGACGACACCGGCCCCGTGATCCTGAGAGTGGAAATCCAGCAGTTCCTCGTCGAAGAGACGGAAATCTACAACGGCGACGTACGCCTCAAGATCACGCTGGTCAATAGCAGCGGCACCGACGTGTGGACCGGAATAACCCGCGGCACCTCGATCCGCTTCGGCCGCTCTTATAGCGCGGAAAATTATTACGAAGCGCTAAGCGACTCCCTGATCGACGCCGTCCACAATTTGATGCGCAGCGCGACCTTCCACTCCGCTCTCGAGGGCACCGTGTAACTGCACGCCCCGGCGCCGCCATCGGACAAGGAGTCAGTTGACGAAAATTCAGTCTCTTCAAGCCCTGATTCCGCCGCCACCATAGTGGCCGTAATGCGGTCTGACCAGCAGTGCCGGTGTGGTGCCGGCAATGTCCATCCTTCCTTTCCTTCATCGAGGCCATGAGCCAGTTCCAATATTGGTATCCGCTCATCGGCATCATGCTCCTGCTGGTCGTGCTGGGCAGCGCGACGGTCAAGCGCGCCCCGATCAGTATGGCCATGGTTTACCTTCTGCTGGGGTGGACCTTCGCGCGGCTTGGCTGGTTCACGCTGGACCCCGTGCAGCATGGGCAGATCATGGAAGTGCTGGCGGAAATCGCCGTCATCGTTTCCCTGTTCTCCGCAGGGCTGAAGTTGCGCAAGCCGCTGCATTCCCGGCTCTGGCGGTTACCGCTCATCCTGGCTTCCGTTTCGATGGTGATGACGGTGGCGCTCGTTGCGGCGTGCTCGATTTTGCTTTTCGATCTGCCACTGGGCTTAGCGGTGCTCCTCGGTGCAATTCTCGCCCCCACCGACCCCGTGCTCGCTTCAGAGGTTCAGGTATCGGACCCGGGTGATGCGGATCGCCTGCGCTTTTCCCTGACGGGCGAAGCCGGACTCAACGATGGCGCCGCTTTTCCGTTCGTCATGCTGGGGCTGGGCCTCATCGGCTTGCACGAACTGGGCGAGGCCACCTGGCGCTGGTGGGCGGTGGATGTGTTCTGGGCGGTTGGCGGGGGACTGGTCATCGGCCTGCTGCTCGGCAAGGCCGTCGGCCGCGTGGTCGTGTACCTCCGCAGCCGGCACCTGGAAACCGTGGGCTACGACGACTTCCTTGCGCTGGGACTGATTGCCACCTCTTACGGTGTTGCGGTAGCCGTGCATGCGTATGGATTTCTTGCGGTGTTTACCGCCGGGCTGGCGCTCAGAATCGTGGAGCGGACCATGACGGGCAAGGAGGCGCCGCCGGGCATGAGCCAGGTCAACGGCACCGCCGAACAAATCGCGAGCGACGAACAGCACGCGCCCGCCTTCATGGCTGCAGCGGTCCTGAGCTTCAAATGAGCAACTCGAGCGGGTCTCCCAACTTGCCCTCGTACTCGTGACAGGCGCCTTGCTCAGCACGGTTGAATTTTCCTGGCCGGTGGTCGGGTTTGCCCTGCTCCTGTTCCTGGTCATCCGTCCGCTCGCGGTCGCACCCTTCGCGCTGGCATTCGGGATGAACAAGCGCCAGGCCGCCATGGTGTCCTGGTTCGGCATTCGCGGCATAGGCTCGCTCTACTACCTGTTCTACGCCATCAACCAAGGCGTCACGGGCGACGTCGCGGACTGGATGCTGCAGGTGGTGCTATGCGTGATTGCCGCTTCCATCATCCTCCACGGCATTTCCGTCACCCCGATGATGCGGCACTATGCCGAAGACGCGGCGACTTGATGTTCGTGGCTTACCGACTACACCCAACGCGAATACCCTGCGTGCGCAGCACGTCGGAGTGATGGTCGAAGACCGGTATCCCCCTGAACCCTTTTAGGCGCAAAGGTTTCTTTTCAATACCCCCTTGAGGGGTGCGCGATACGATCGATGAGACGAATGTAGAGGGCAAAATCCGGCCCCATGCCTGTAGGCTTTCGGGAATGCGGCCAGCCGATCTGGAATTGTTATTGGCGTCCTCAATCGGGCACAATTCAGATTCTCAATTCAACTCCGCCCGCCGCAATGCCCCAAGCAACGTCCTTCGACAGCCTATTGACACAGTGCCGTGACCTCGTCAGTGATCGCCTGGTCCAGGCGTTGACCGGCATGCTCGACAAGGCGGACGGCGCCCTTGCGGCCCTTGCCGGTGCTGCCCGAGATCCGAAGGGGCAAAAGCTCTACACAGTAACCAGGAACAAGGTGAGCGCGCAGCGCCAGACCATGTTGACGCAGTTCCGTCTGCGCTATCTGCGCGAATTTCAGGAACGCGGCAACCGGGTCAAGAAAATTGGTGAAAGTTTCGCCGACATCGATTTGTCTTCACTCGAACTGGAATTGGTGGCGGACGAAGACCTGAACGAAACGCTCAGGATCAACGCCATGGCGGACCGGCTGCGCGAGTACTGCGACGAGGAACTTATTGCGCTTGACCAGAGGGCAGGTGTGCTGGTCGGCGATGCAGATCTGAAAGCGGAGGACAATCCTTTCACCCCTCAGGCGATCTGCGACGCGTATATGCGTACATGCCATCAGATTGATTCAAACGTCGAAGTGCGAATGGTTTTGCTCAAGCTGTTCGACGACTATGTGCTCGACGAGATCCGCGCCATTTACAAGGCTGTGAATGCGCTGCTGGTGGAAAATTCGATCCTTCCCACAATCCGCAGCGCCGGCCGGCAGAAACGCGGCACGGCGCCGCCCGCGGAGGCCGGATCCGGTGCCGAGAAACCAAAACCCGCAGCGCCGGCCGGCAACCGGGCGCCCGCCGGTGAGCAGGATCTTTTTTCGGTATTGCAAAATCTCGTCGCCACTAACCT
>JAYVMZ010000111.1:0-2575 GCA_043758735.1 Betaproteobacteria bacterium | reverse complement strand
CTCGAGGCGCACGAATTTTTTCACCGGGATCGTCCTGGTGCGCACACGCAACGCATAGCCGAGCGTGCCGTAGGAATTCGGAAAGCCGAAGAACAGGTCCTGGTGTTCGTTATGCGGCGTGCACAGATAGACCTTGCCGTCGCCGGCCAGGATGTCCATTTCGAGCACCCCGTGGTGAACCAGCCCATGGCGGAAGGAAGTCGCCTCTATGCCCACGCCCGCCACCGCGCCGCCGAGCGTGATGGTTTTCAGTTGCGGCACCACCGCCGGCATCGCACCGCAGGCCAGCGTGGCCAACACCAGGTTCTCGTAAGGCGTCATGCCCTCCGCATCCGCCCATCCGGCACGCGGATCGACCTCGAGGACATGATTGAAGTCGCGCACGTCGAGCCGCGGCTTGCTGGTGCGGTCGCGGTCACGGAACAGGTTGGAATTCTTTTTTTTCAGCGCCACCTGTCCGGTGGCGGCGAGCAGTTGCTGCGCCAGTCTTTCGCGGCGCACCGCATAAGTGTTTGACGGCGCAATCGAAGCGGTCATCAGCGACGCTCGTAGAGAAATCCGCGGCTCATCGGATACTTGTCCCTGGTGATGTTGCCCTTGCTGAAAACGATCTGGAACAGGTGCGTCTTGCCGGCTGGGGACCGGAACATTTCGGCGCAGGAAATCAGGTAAGTGCGCCAGACACGGCGGAACTTCTCGTTGAACCGCACGGGGTCGAGCGCACGGATGTTCTCCCAGTTGCGGTCGAAACGCTCTGCCCAGGCATCCAGTGTTGGCGCGTAGTGGCGGCGCAGATTCTCGATGTCCACGACCTCCAGTCCGCAGCGTTCCATTTCCGTGATGGTCTGCGCAAGGCTCGGGATCCAGCCGCCGGGAAACACGTGCTTGCGGATGTAGAACTCTGTATCGCGCACGCCGACGTGGCCGATGAAATGCAGCATGCCGAGACCGCCGGGCTTGAGGAAATCGGCGTGCGCCTTGACGACCTGGGCGAGTTGGTCGCGCCCGGCGTGCTCAAGCACGCCGATGGAAACCACCTTGTCGTATTGCCTGTCGACTTCGCGGAAATCCGCCAGTCTGACTTGCATCGCGTCCTGCAGGCCACGTTTGCGGATTTCCTCCTCGACTGCGGTAACCTGTTCCGGCGTCGTGTTCAGACCATGTGGAAGCGCGCCATAATGTTCGTGCGCGTGGAACATGAACCCGCCGAAGCCGCAGCCGATGTCGATGACGGTTTCCCCGCGGGCCAGCTTGATCTTGCGGCAGACGTGGTCGACCTTGTTGATCTCGGCTTCGTCGACATTCACCGTGCCTTCCTTCCAGTAACCGCAGGTGTACATCATCAGCGGCTTGTCGAGCCAGTAACGGTAGAATTCGGTGCCGATGGCGTAGTGAAAGCGGGCGTTGGCCCTGGCTTGCGCGATGCTGGCATTGGAGAAACGCCACTCATGCCAGCGGTTGCGCAGGGCCACCAGCGCATTCCGATTGCGTTCGAATCCGCTTTCAAATGCAGCCCGGAACGCTGCTGCAAGATCGCCATCGACATCGACTTCCCCGTCGAAGCAGGCCTCCATGAGCCCGATGTGCCCGAACAACAGGATGCGCGCATACGCGCGCGGACGCCGGATGACGATGCTGAATATCGGCGTGCCTTGCCGGTTCTGGTAGTGCGTTCCGTCCGCGAACTGCACGCGGAAACAAGTCTCGACGCCGTGACCGAGTTCCGACATCCTGTCTCGAACTATTCCGGTGAACATTTCCGACCTCGCTGTCGCAAAACAAAAGCAGGCAGTTGCGGCGTTCACTCGCCCAGGTAGGCTTTCCTGACGAGCGGATTTTCGAGCAGGGTGCGTGCGTCATCGGCGAGCGTGATCAGGCCGCTTTCCATCACGTAGCCACGATGGCTGGCCTCCAGCGCCAGTTTCGCATTCTGTTCGACCAGCAATACGGTGACGCCTTCTTCCGACACCATGCGCACCGTGTCGAAAATCTTCTCGACCATGAGGGGTGCCAGACCCATGCTCGGTTCGTCGAGCAGCAGCAGTCTGGGCCGGCTCATCAGGGCGCGGCCGATCGCGAGCATCTGCTGTTCGCCTCCGGACAGGGTACCACCAGTCTGGTTGCGCCTTTCAGCGAGCCGCGGAAACAATCCGTAAATACGGTCCAGGTCGACGCGGACCTCCGCCCTGTCGTTGCGCACGTAGGCGCCCATCTGCAGGTTTTCCCGCACCGTCAGCCGGCCGAACACCCCACGGCCTTCCGGGACCAGAGCCAGCCCGTGTTCGACCAATTTGTAGGCGGGAAATCTGCTCACGTCCTCGCCGCGCAAGCGCACGGTGCCGCCATGATGCAACAACCCGCAGATCGCCTTCAAGGTGGTGGTCTTGCCGGCGCCGTTGGCACCGATCAGCGCCACCATTTCGCCTTCGCCGACGGTGAAGTCGATTCCCTTGACGGCGTTGATCCCGCCATACGCTACTTTCAACGCCTTGACCTCGAGCAGTACGGTCACGGCAGCGCCCCGCCGAGATAGGCGCGAATAACCTCAGGATCCTTCTGCACCTGCGCGGGCTTG
>JAYVMZ010000110.1:0-12562 GCA_043758735.1 Betaproteobacteria bacterium | reverse complement strand
CCGGAGCAGCATCAGGAACACCATATTCGATAGAGGCTTGTCGTCAGCGCGTCCCGGAAAGACGTACTTGCTATCCTCATTTAGCTTGCGGGCTTCCTTCAAAATAGCGACGCAGCGAGACGAGAGAGGCACGCGATGTTCGCGCTTTGCCTTCATTCGTTGAGCCGGAATCGTCCAAGTCTTTTTCTTAAGATCGATCTCGGCCCAGAGTGCCTCAATCACTTCACTGGTCCGTGCCGTCGTCAAAATGGTGAACTCAAACGCCAAGCGGGCTGATGCGCCTGCCTCGACAGTGCGAAGGTCGCGCAGGAACTTTGAGACTTTGGCATAGGGCAGGGCCGCATGGTGTGCGTCCGCGGTGTTTTGCTTTGGCAGAACCTTCAGAACTCCGTCTACCGGATTGTCGCCACTGCGATGCCCGGACGCCTTCGCCCAATCGAACACGGTTCTAATGCGCTGCATTACCCGGCGTGCTGTCTCTGGCTTCTTCCCCCAGATCGGATTGAGCGCTTGAAGAACATCAGCCGAGCTTATTCCACTGACTCGCTTCTTGCCAAATACTGGGAACACGTATTCCTTCAGAGTCGCGATCCACTGCTTCGCGTGCTTGGGATTGCGCCATGAAGACTCGTGCGCCGAGTGAACCTGCTTCGCAGCCGCCTCGAACGTCGGGCTCGTGCGTTTTGCAGCCTTGCGCTCGGCAAGCGGATCGCCACCAGCGCGGGCAATCTTTCTCAACCGTCCAGCTTCTTCCCTTGCTTCTGCTTGCGATACGAGCTTGAAACTCCCAAGGCCGATATCAGAGCGCTTGCCCAGAATGACTGTACGCAGCACCCAGCGCTTTGCGCCAGAGGGGTCTACAATCAAATATAGGCCATTCCCATCGGTGTACCGGCCAGGCGCCCGGAGGGTGCGAACTTTGGCTGGCGATAGTGCTTTGTCGGGGTGCGGTCCGGATGACTTCATGGATATATCATCCCACATTTCATACCACATAAAATGTGGTATGCGGTGAAATGCCATGAAACCGCTTGAACTGGAGAAACTAGAGAAGTGTTTGATCCGAAAAGAATAATGAAACACGGTGGAACGTCATGAAACGGGTCGAAGGCGGAGAGGGAGGGTACTTCGAGAACCCTCTGGTTCGACCAAGCAATCACTGATTGCTTGGGACGCCGACGCGCCTTAGCGCGTTGGCGGTCCTGAGGCGCATGCGCCGAAGGATGGACGGATCGCCTTAAGGCGAGACGGCCACAATCCCTCCTGCGAAAAAATGGCCGGTCCTTGCGGTCGCTTTATTGGCGTCGGGGGATGGACGTTCGCTTTACGGCGAGACGACGACAACCCTGCCTTTCTCATGAAGGGCGCTGCCCTTTCACCGGGCGTTCTGCGCTTGGGCCGATAAGCGGAAATCCCCGAACATCGCCGTAACCGACTCCCCGGTATTGTCCGTATCGCTGGCCACGGCCACGCCCGAAATCGCCGGAGGGTCTTCGCCGAACGCCGCACGGAAATCCGCGACGAGGTCGCGCTCGGCTTCCCGCCAGCGACCGACGTTCGCCGCTCCGCTTTCCACGACGATCACGCGAACCCGGTCGGTGTACGGACTCCATGCCGATGTTCCGACCGGCGCCTTGCCGTCCCACACGTAACACAGTGCGGCGCCCGGCACTTCCATCGCGTAAAGCTTGCGCGCCAGGAAGATCTTTATCCGTTGCGGCAGGGAAAGCTTGCCGATGTCGTAGTCGAACAGGACATACACGCGAGCCGGAAAATCATCGCCGGCTTTTGTGCTGATATCAGCCTTGTTCAGGATATTGCTTATCTTCCAGCGCCAGGTGATGAACGGAAGATTCTTCGGGTCGAGCTTGAGCGGGTGTACGAGGCTCGCCATCGCGGCGTTCGCTTGCGCGCGCAGTATGATCGTTCCTTCGTCGGTTATCAGGGTGTACTGCGTTGGACGCTTCGGCTTCGGCAGCGTGACGATTCGCCAGGGTGTCGGAAAGGCTGAGCCAGGTGATCCGGCGGAGAACGGCGCGATAGCGAAATCTGCCGTATCGGCGGACGCCATCGTGCCGCCTGCCAACACCAGCAGGAACAAGCTGCCGTTGCAGGCCAGTCGGCTCATGGCGCAGATCACGGAACAGTTCATTTTTGGATAAGTATAAAAAAGAAACCCCGCATTCGCGGGGCTTCGCATTCCACTGACGGGTCAGGACTTAGAGCAAGGCTTTCGCCGCGCTCATCGCCGCTGCCATGTCAGGCAGTTCGGTCACTTCCGGCACGATCTGGATGTAACGCACGATGTTGTTCTTGTCGGTCACGATGACGGCCCGGGCCAGCAGGTGCAGCGGGTCGATCATCAGGCCGTTGTTCTTGCCGAATTGTCCCGTCCTGTAGTCCGAGTAGAAGGTGATGTTCTTGATCTTGGCTTCCTTGGCGAAGCGTTGTTGCGCGAACGGCAGGTCCATGCTGATGGTGATCATCTCGACCTGTTCGGCGAGCTTGCGGTCCTTCTCGCTCAGCTGGTGGGTCTGGGCTTCACAGGTCGGTGTATCGATCGACGGGACCACGCTGATGATGCGGACTTTACCGTTACCGGTGGCGATGTCGACCGGGCCGAGGTTGCCGCCGGTGACCATTGCAGACGGAAGCGGCTCGCCGAGCTTGATCGCAGTCCCGCTCAGCGGAAGGGGACTGCCCTTCATCGCCACGGTGTTGCCGTCGCCGGCAGCGCCTGTGCCCTTGTTGACCTTGATGCCCTGGACTTCTTCGCCGGCCGCGAACACGGCTTGCGTGCCCAGGCCCAGCAGACCGGCCATCAAGACGGATGCCAGTAGTTTGTTCGTCATTACAGTACCTCCAGAAGTTTGTCTTGTTGCCCCGTAACGGTTTGCCCGGTACAGGTACAGCCTGTCAATTGTCAGCCTGAAACCGGCCTTGTACCAGCGAAAAGTCTGGTTTGTTCCTCGTGATTTTCATGAACGCAGCGGCAACTACGCGACGTTCGCCGGTTCCTGATTCCGAACAGCTCCCGGCCATCCCTCCGGCAGCCATCGCAGGTCGGCTGGATCGTCGATGTCGTGGACGGTCGGATTCTCCAGGACTTTCCATCCCAGTCGCGCCATGCGGCGCCGTGTTATTGCGGCAACGCAGCCGGTGCTCCATTCGATGTCCTCGAACAGGGACGCATGAAAGCCGTTCAGCCCCAGCAACACGTAGCCGCCATCTGCGGTCGGCACAAGGGTGGCATCGAAATGTTGCAGGGAGTCGGCCGCGTTGCGCAAAAGAGCGACGTCGAGGGCCGGGCAGTCGGTGCCGACGAGCAGGAGCGATTCGCCCGCACCGGTCACACGCCGGACTGCCCGCGCCATGCGTTCGCCCAGGTCGCCGTCTCCCTGACCCGACCACGCCACAGATTTTGCGACGACAACGTTTTGCCACGCCACATCGACGGGGGAAGGGGTGACGCAGAGTTCCACCGGTCCGACTTCGGCCGCCAGGGCTTGCTCCACCGTGTGGTCCAGCATGCGTCGCGCAAGGTCGGCGGCGCCTTGCGCGCCCAGCGCCGGGATCAAGCGAGTCTTGGCCAGCCCCGCCACGGGCGCCTTTGCGAAAATGACGATGCGAACGCGGTTCACCGGTAAGCGTCGGCCAGTTGCTGGACCGGGACGCCGCGCCAGTAGTCCCAGCGCAACCGCCACATCAGCAGGATGGTGCGCCAGACCCCGCGCCTTTCCCAGCGGCGGCCGGACGTCGTCACGCAGCGGGCGATGCAAACCGGCCTCGAGCGTTTCCGCAACTGCCTGGAGAGTTCGATGTCTTCCATCAAAGGCTGGTCTGGAAATCCGCCAACGGCATCGAAGGCCGCGCGGGTGACGAACATGGCCTGGTCGCCGGTGGCGATGCCGGTCATGCGCGAACGCAGATTCATCATGCGGCTCACGACGCGCAACATGGGCGGGCGGCCGCTGATCCGGACATCGAAGCGTCCCCACACGCGCCCGCTGTCCGCCAGCGCCTGCACCAGGGTCGTTTCCGCTGCATCGGGCAACCCGGTATCGGCGTGCAGGAACAGCAGCACGTCACCGGTTGCCAGGGCGGCCCCGGCATTCATTTGCCTGGCCCGGCCGCGTAACGCGCGGACCACGAGGAAGCCGGCGCGCTCCGCGATGTCCGCGCAACCGTCATCGCTGCCGCCATCGGCGATGATGACTTCGACGCCGTTGCGCACAAGGGGAAACAGACGGTCCAGCAGGCCGGGCAATTCCGAAGATTCGTTCAGCAACGGCACGATGACCGAGAGCTTCATTGCTTGCGGCTGTCCTTCGAATTCAATCGCCAGTCGTAGTCGAGGAACTCGATGTCCATTTTCCCCGCCTTCAGGAGATCGACCGCTTTGTCGTCGAGTTCAAGCGGCTGGCGATAGAGAACGAAAAAGCCGCCAAGCGTGTTCGTCCCGCGCCAGCCCTTCTCGAAATCGCCCCGATACCATTTGAAGATGCTCGAGACCTTCAGTGCGTTGCCTTCGATGCGGTTGCGCGTGCGGTCCGACAGGAACGAGCGGACCGCATCTTCCAGTTGCGCGTCCAGCCGTTCGCTGGCGTAGGCCTCCGCCCGCAACGCCGGGCAGCCGACGCTGGCGCAGTTGACGGCAAAATGAATGCGCGGCTCGGCGTAGTGGCCTGCTTCGCGGATCAGGCCGTGCTCGATTTCATCGAGCGAGCGGGTTTCGCCGAGCAACGGGATGAAACGCTTTTTCCACGGCGAGCGCAGCAACGAGCCCAGGTTCTTGATCGAGGCGAGGTCCGGATAAGCGGTCAGGATCAGTTCAACCGTATTGGCGTTGTAGGCGTTGATCAGGAACGCGAGCTGTGCGGGCCGGTCCCAATGATCGAATTCGGCGGGCGCGACGGCCGATACGGCGGCCAGATATTTCTTGAGCTGGCCGCGGTCGGCGGAAAATCCGGCGTAATCCACCTGCGTGGCCTGGCCGTTGCGTAGCGGGGTGACATGCTTCTTGAGCAAGGCGTCCCACGCTGTTTGATCGAAGGCGGCGGCGTGCGCAAACGCGCTTTGCAGGGCAAGGAGAAGGACAAGGGCGATTCTTTTCATGTTGCGGTTCCTCTCCGCCAGGAATGGAATTTTTCCAGCCACGCCAGGAGCTTTTGCGGCGCGTGCGCTCGTTTCCATTCTCCGGCTGCGTATTTGTTGGCTTCGGCCAGCGTCGGATAAGTGTGGATGGTGCCGAGAATCTTGTTGAGTCCCAGGCCGTGTTTCATCGCCAGCACGAACTCGATCAGGAGGTCGCCCGAATGCTCGCCGACAATGGTGACGCCGAGGATGCGATCCTTGCCCGGAACGGTCAGTACCTTGACGAATCCCTCGGCCGAGCCATCGGCTATCGCGCGGTCGAGGTCGTCGATGCCGTAGCGGGTGACTTCATAGGCAATGTTTTTTTCACGCGCTTCCTGTTCATTGAGCCCGACGCGCGCGACTTCCGGATCGATGAACGTGGCCCACGGAATGACCGAATAATCGGCCTTGAATTTTTTGAAGTCGCCGAACAGCGCGTTGACGGCGGCATACCATGCCTGGTGCGCGGCGACGTGGGTGAACTGGTATGGGCCGGCCACGTCCCCCGCGGCAAAGATGTTGGGGTAGAGCGTTTCCAGGTATTCGTTGGTCTGCACCGTGCGCTTCGTTTCGATGCCCAGCTCTTCGAGCCCGTAGCCGGTCAGCCTCGCCGAGCGGCCCACTGAGCACAGCAGCGCGTCGAACTCGATGCGCTGCTCGCCAGTCCCATGGCCGACAACGATGAACTTGCGCCCGCCATCGCGTTCGCAGCGCAAGGCTTTGTGGTCCGTGAGTACTGTGACGCCGTCGCGGGTCAGCGCCGCTTGCGCGAGTTCGGAGATTTCCGCATCCTCGCGGAACATGATGCGGGATCCCATTTCGACTTGCGTGACCTTGGAACCCAGCCGCGCAAAGCACTGCGCCAGTTCGCACCCGATCGGTCCGCCGCCGAGCACGACCAGCCGCGCCGGCGGCGCATCGAGTTTGGCGAATTCGTCCCAGAGCGTATCGCTGGTCACATACCCCACGTCGTCCAGGCCAGGCAAGGGCGGGACGACAGGGCTGCCGCCGGTGGCAATCACGATGCTGCGCGTAGTCAGCTTGCGTTTCGTACCATCGTTCACTGCAACTTCGACTGTCCACGGATCGACGATGCGCGCGTAACCCTGCAACACTTCCACGCCCAACGACGTGTAGCGTTCCACGCTGTCGTGCGGCTCGATGGTCCGGATGACTTCGTGCACCCGTGCCATCACCTTGCGGAAACTGAATTCAGGTTTGGTGGCTTCCAGCCCATAGCGTTCGGCGTGCTGTATCTGATGGGCGAGCTTGGCGCTCCGGATCAGCGCCTTGCTTGGCACGCAGCCGAAGTTCAGGCAATCGCCGCCCATCTTGTGCGATTCGATCAGCGTCACCTTGGCCTTTACCACGGCGCCAATATAAGCGGTGACCAGGCCGGCCGAGCCCGCGCCGATCACCACCAGATTGCGATCGAACTGCCGCGGACGATGCCACCTCTTGTACACGCGACGGCGTTGCAGTGCCGAGATGAAGCGCTTGGAAATCCAGGGGAATACGCCTAGCAGCGCGAACGACACCAGCAGCCCCGGCGAGACGATGCCGGACAGGCTGTCGATGCGCGCCAGTTGCGTTCCGGCATTCACAAATACCAGGGTGCCCGCCAGCATTCCCACCTGGCTCACCAGGTAATAGGTGCGTGTGGGCAGGGTGGTTAGTCCCATTAGCAGGTTGATCAGAAAGAAAGGGAAAAGCGGGACCAGCCGCAACGTGAGCAGGTACAGCGCGCCATCCCTGGCAATGCCATCGTTGACGACTTTCAGCCGATCGCCGAAGCGCCGCTGCACTGAATCGCGCAACAGGTAACGCGAGGCCAGGAACGCCAGCGTGGCGCCGATGCTGGAAGCGAACGAAACGAGCACGGTGCCCCAAAGCAGGCCGAACAGCGCGCCGGCCGCCAACGTCATCACTGCCGCGCCGGGAAGCGACAGCGCCGTGACGATCACATAGATTACGAAGAAGGCGAGGGACACCAGGACGGGCGACGAGGTGCGCCATGCCTCGAACTGCGCCTTGCCGGATTTGAGGCCTTCCAGCGTCAGGACGTGATGGAGGTCCAGCGCAAAAAATGCGACGCCTAGCGCAACGATTGCGACAACGATCAGGATTTTTTTCACGTTTGCCTCAGTCGTTCAACGCGCCGCCACAGCTGCTGCCTTGTCCGGCCGTGCAGCCGAAACAATGATCCGCGACCCGGATCGAGCGGTCCGCCAGGTCTTCGCGCAGCAAATCGCGCAGGTGCGGCCGGCCGGTTGCGTCGATCCGGTCTCCCGGCAGCGCCAGGCCGAGCATCTGGTTGAAGTCGCAATCGTAGAGATAGCCTTCCCAGTCGATACTCACGAGACTGCGGCACATTACGTTGTCGAGGTTTGCCGCGGCGAAGTTCTCCTCGAGCAGGCGCATGTAGTCGTTGAACTGGCCTTTGGAAATCAGCATCGAGCCGAAGCGCTGGATCGGCATGTTCGCCAGCGTAAAAAGTTCGTTGAACACGATGCCGAAGTGCTCGAATAATTCGCGCTTATAGGTGGCCTGCAGTTTGCCCTGCTCGGGCGGCAGCGACGGGCCCTGGGGGTTGTAGACGAGGTTGAGCGTGAGGCCCGATCCCTCGCGGCCGTAACCCAGGGCGTTGAGTTTTTGCAGCGCTGCGACGCTCTTGTCGAATACGCCTTTGCCGCGTTGCTTGTCCACGTTTTCCAGCGAGTAGCACGGCAGCGACGCCACCACATCGACCTGATGCCCGGCCAGAAAATCGGCCAGTCCTTCCTGTCCGGGCTCGAACAGGATCGTCAGGTTGCATCGGTCGATGACGCTGACGCCGAGTTCGCGTGCCGAGCGGACGAGGTCGCGGAAGCCTTCATGCAGTTCCGGCGCGCCGCCGGTCAGGTCAAGCGTCGTCAGTTCCCGTGCTTCCAGCACCCCGGGGATCAGGGCGAGGGTTTGCAAATCCATCATCTCGGTGCGCGTGGGCCCCGCGTTGACGTGGCAATGCACGCAAGTCTGGTTGCAGCGATAACCCAGGTTGACCTGCAGCGTCGTGAGTTGCTTGCGGCGCAAGGCGGGAAATCCGGTTTTCTCGAGCAGAGGCAGGGTCGCGTGCATCTATATCCTTAATATTTGGTGAGGAAACCCGGCGTTGCGGGGGCAAATGCTGAAATCGTATGATCGCAGTTCGTTGGCAATTTGTTACGGTTGCTTCACCCCGGCCTTGTCCTGTTGCACGTGAACGGCTGGCAGATTGCCAGAGTATGCCCCGCGGCTGCAAGGTCCCTGGGCGTGGGCCGTCGTTCATCGGCCGATCTTGCCGGCGCGCCGCCGGCGGCGTGTCATGTCCCGGTCTTCGGCTTTTCGAACCGCCGCACAAAGGCCCGGTCGATCCTGTCTTTCCAGTGCCATACCCATTTGCCTTCGGCACTCCAGCGCCCCCATGAGGCTATGGCATAGCGTGGGCCGCATGCCAGCAGGTACAAAGACTGGCGGCGGGGCAGGTAAGTTCGCATCGGGCCGCCTTGTATTGCTGCCAGCAGATTCGCGGCGAGGACAGGACCGGAATACACCGCATGCACCCCGGAACGACCCACGACAACATCCTGTCTCGCGCTGACGTCACCCGCTGCAAAAACCTCTCCGTGCGACTCGCTCCGGTAAAATTCGTCGACGGCGATGTACCCGCACGCATCGAGCTTCAACCCGGAGGGCGAGAGCCAGCGCGGCGCGCGCGCCCCGGTCGCTGCGAGCACGCGGTCCGCGGGCAGCGGCGTGCCGTCGGATAACATGATGCCCGCTTCCGTCCCCGTTCCCTGCAAGTAGTGGACGATCACGCCCGCTTGCGCCAGGTATCGCGCGACGCGCTGCTTGACGCTCCGGGCATGCCCGATCAGAAACCCTGATTCGGAGACGACTAAATCCACCTGGCTGTCGACGCCGGCCCGTGAAAACCCGAATTGCGCGGCGAGGGCGAGTTCCACTCCGGCTGCACCGCCCCCGACGACTGCTAGCCGGTATCCGGGTGTTCCGCGTGCGTCGTCCACGATTTTCGGCCAGGCCTCGAAAAAATTGTCCAGCGGCTTGACCGGCAGGAGTTTTTCGCCAGCCGCCTCCAGCGACGACACATCCGTCTCGCTGCCGACGTCCAGGGACAGCAAGTCATAGTCGAGCAGCCGTCCATCCGCCATTCGAACGCAACGCTCGCCTGCATCCACCGCTGTGATCCGCTCCGGCATCAGCTGGATACGGGCCGACTGCGCCAGTGGATGCAAATCGATCTGGCACTGCGACTGGCCATAGTGTCCGGCCATCCAGCCCGGCACCATGCCGGAGTAGACCTGGAACCGCGAGGGCGTGACCAGTACGGTTTCGACGCCGGGTGGTTTTTCGCGGTCCAGTGCCTCGAGGACCGACAGGTGCGCATGCCCCCCGCCAACCAGAACCAGGCGCTTCATGGATTGGCCTGCCCGCAGATAAAGGGTTGACGCATCACGCGATCACGGCTGGATGGTTCCGGCATCCGGAATGCTGCATGGGTAACGCAGGTCTTCGGCTTGAAGCCTGAACGGACGAAAGGACGATGCCGGAACATACCACTTGCGGGCCGGCTTGCAGGAAATTACCGCGCGCCTTGGGCGGATAGTAAAATGCGCGGGCTTTCTGCGCTCACCGCCATTGTGCCGCGGGCGAAAGCGCGAGACGAACGTAAAACCAAACGTAAAACCAAACGAGAAGCACGCGCCAGAGGACGGGGAATGGATTTCGAGCATACACAGAAGGTAAAGGACCTCCAGAAACGGTTGATCTCTTTCATGGAGGAGCATATTTATCCGAACGAAGAGCGCTTCTTCCGCGAGGCCGAGGAAGTCGGGCCGATGAAAGTCGCCCCGGTCATCGAGGAGGTCAAGGCCAAGGGCAAGGCTGCAGGGCTCTGGAACCTCTTCCTGCCGCATTCGGAGCACGGCGCCGGACTGACCAACCTGGAATATGCGCCGCTGTGCGAGATCATGGGGCGCTCCCTGCTGGCGCCCGAAGCGTTCAATTGCGCGGCGCCCGATACCGGCAATATGGAGGTGCTGGCCCGGTACGGCACGGACGAGCACAAGAAGAAATGGCTGGTCCCGCTGCTTGCCGGAGAAATCCGCTCGTG
This sequence comes from Betaproteobacteria bacterium, assembly GCA_043758735.1. Classification (GTDB taxonomy): domain Bacteria; phylum Pseudomonadota; class Gammaproteobacteria; order Burkholderiales; family JACQAP01; genus JACQAP01. Next base: position 2,274 of record JAYVMZ010000110.1, on the reverse strand, counting down.
CTTCGCGATGACGGAACCGGGTGTGGCTTCCAGCGATGCGACGAATATCGAGTCATCGATCGTTCGCGACGGCAATGACTATGTGATCAACGGGCGCAAGTGGTATGCCACCGGCTCGGTCGATCCGCGCTGCAGGATTTTCATCTTCATGGGCAAGACCGACCCGAACAATCCGGACCGGCACAAGCAGCAGTCGATGATTCTCGTGCCGCGCGATACGCCGGGAGTGGACGTGCAGCGCGCGCTGCCGGTGTTCGGCTACTACGGCATGCCGGACCGGACGGGCGAAGTGCTGTTCAAGGACGTGCGTGTGCCTGCGTCCAACATGTTGCTGGGCGCGGGGCGCGGCTTCGAGATCGCGCAAGGACGGCTCGGCCCGGGACGCATCCATCACTGCATGCGCCTGATCGGCCTCGCCGAGCGTACGCTGGAAGCCATGTGCAAGCGCACGCTGAATCGGGTAGCGTTCGGCAAGCCGATCGCGGAGCAGACCGTCACGCTGGAGCGCATCGCCGAGTCGCGCATTGGCATCGCCCAGAACCGCTTGCTTACGCTGCATGCTGCTTACATGATGGACACGGTGGGCAACAAGGGTGCCAGGGCGGAAATTGCCATGATCAAGGTGGCCGTGCCGAACATGGCGTGCAAGGTGGTGGACTGGGCGATCCAGGCGTTCGGCGCCGCCGGGCTCAGCAATGACCATGGCATCGCCGTGGCGTATGCGCTGGCGCGGTTGCTGCGCATCGCCGATGGCCCGGATGAAGTGCATCGCAACCAGATCGGCAAGATTGAACTGGCAAAGTACAAGCATCGGTAATCGACTGCACGCATCGATGATGGACGCAGGATTCAAGCGGAGGACGTAATAAAATGAAAATCGGCATTCCAAGGGAAGTCCATGCGGGCGAGAAACGGGTCGCCGCCACCCCTGAGACAGTCGGACAATTGACCAAGCTCGGTTATACCGTGGCGATCGAGGCCGGCGCCGGCGACGGCGCGCAGTTTGCCGACGACGCCTATCGTGCGGCCGGCGCCGAGGTCGTGGCGGATACGCGTGCGCTTTGGGCGCAATCCGACATCGTCCTCAAAGTGCGCGCACCGGAACAACAACCGGCGCTCGGCGTGAATGAAGCGGAATTGCTGCGCGAAGGCAGCACGCTGCTGAGCTTCATCTGGCCGGCGCAGAATCCGGAGCTCATGGAGCGGCTCAAGGCGCGCCGGGTCACGGTAATCGCAATGGATGCCGTGCCGCGCATATCGCGCGCGCAGAAGCTCGACGCCCTTAGCTCGATGGCCAACATCGCCGGCTATCGCGCCGTGATCGAAGCGGCCCAGCATTTCGGGCGTTTCTTTACCGGCCAGATCACGGCCGCGGGCAAAGTGCCGCCCGCCAAGGTCATGGTGATCGGCGCCGGTGTCGCGGGCCTTGCCGCCATCGGCACGGCGCGCAGCTTGGGCGCGATCGTCAGGGCGTTCGACGTGCGTCCCGAGGTGAAGCAGCAGATCGAGAGCATGGGTGCGGAATTCCTCGAACTCGATTTCAAGGAAGAAGGCTCGGGCGGCGGCGGGTATGCGAAGCAGATGAGCCCGGAGTTCATCAAGGCGGAAATGGATCTGTTCGCGGCCCAGGCCAAGGACGTCGACATCATCATCACCACCGCGCTGATTCCCGGCAAGCCCGCGCCGAAGCTGATCACCGCCGCAATGGTCGATTCCATGCGCAAAGGCAGCGTCGTCGTGGACCTGGCAGCGGAGCAGGGCGGTAATTGCGACTACACGAAGCCCGGAGAAGTGACCGTGCGCAACGGCGTCACGATCATCGGCTATACCGATCTGCCGAGCCGCCTGGCGACGCAAGCGAGCCAGCTCTACGGCACCAACCTGCGCCATTTCCTGACCGACCTGACGCCGAAAAAAGACGGCAGCATTGTCGTCAACATGGAAGACGACGTCATCCGCGGCGCGACGGTCATCAACCTGGGTGCGGTGACCTGGCCGCCCCCCCCGCTGAAGGTGCCCGCGATTGCAAAGGCACCGGTGGCCGCGGTCGCGCCGAAAGCAAAAGAGAAGAAACCTTCGAAAGGTTACGGATCGCTCGTCGTGATGGCGATCGGCGCGCTGCTGCTATTCCTGATCGGCACATCCGCGCCGATGGCGTTCATGCAGCATCTGACCGTGTTCGTGCTGGCGTGCTTCATCGGCTACCACGTCATCTGGAACGTTGCGCCCGCGCTGCATACGCCGCTGATGAGCGTGACCAACGCGATCAGCGGC
>JAYVMZ010000109.1:0-2235 GCA_043758735.1 Betaproteobacteria bacterium | reverse complement strand
GTCGTGATCGGCACGCGCTTGTCGATTTTCACGCCGTTGCCGCAACTCGGCCTCATCATCGTCGACGAAGAGCAGGACGGATCGTTCAAGCAACAGGATGGATTGCGCTATTCGGCGCGCGATCTTGCGATATTTTATGCGCGCCAGCGGCAGGTGCCCGTCGTGCTCGGCTCGGCCACGCCATCTCTCGAGACTTATCACAATGCGCGCAGCGGGCGCTTCGGCCATTTGCACCTGAGCCGGCGACCGGCAGCGAACAGGGCGTCGATCAAGCTGGTCGACATTCGCGGCATGGCGAAGGCGCAGAGTCTCTCCGACCAGGTATTGCAGGCGATCGGCGCGTGCCATGCCCGCGGCGAACAAAGCCTGGTATTCCTGAATCGGCGAGGGTTCGCTCCCGTGCTTGTATGCGGTGCCTGCGGCTGGAATGCCGGTTGCAGCCGCTGCAGCGCCCGCCTCGTATGGCATCTTGGCGATGCGGTCCTGCGCTGCCACTACTGCGGACACGAGGAGCGGTTGCCGCGCGCCTGCCCTTCCTGTGGAAACCAGGACCTGAAAGGCCTGGGCCAGGGTACGCAACGGCTCGAACAGTTGCTGGGAGAGCGTTTTCCCGACGCGCGCGTCCTGCGCATCGATCGCGACAGCACCCGACGCAAGCTTGCCTGGCACACCATGCAGGACGACATCCGCCAGGAACGCGTCGACATCCTGGTCGGAACGCAGATGCTCGCCAAGGGACATGACTTTCCCAAACTGACGCTCGTCGTCGTCGTCAATCCGGACGGCGCGCTGTACTCCGCGGACTTTCGTGCGGGGGAGAGATTGTTCCAGCAACTCATGCAGGTCGCCGGCCGCGCCGGCCGCGCAGATCTGCCGGGCGAGGTGCTCGTGCAGACGCAATTTCCCGAGCATCCGCTGTATCAGGCGCTGGTGCGCCAGGATTACCGCAGCTTCGCCGAGGAACTGCTCGATGAACGCAGACGCGCCGTGTTTCCCCCCTTCGTCTATCAGGCGCTGCTGCGTGCCGAATCGCAGAGTGAATCGACGTTGATGGACTTCCTCGCCTTTGCGGCGAGCCATGGCGCCCTGGGGCGCGGCGCCGTAACTCTTTATGATCCGGTGCCGGCAACGATTGCGAAAATCGCCGGCCACCATCGCGGCCACCTGCTGGCGCAATCCGCGTCGCGCGCGGAACTGCAGCGCTTTCTGTCCGAATGGCGTCCATTACTGGTGGAAAGGAAGGCCGGTCGCGTGCGCTGGTCGCTCGACGTCGACCCGATTGATCTGTGACGGTCGCGCGCGATCGAGCCGGTATAATCGCCGCTTTTATCCGACGTAGCGCGTAATGGGCAATACCCCGTCAGACCTGCGTTCCCACCTCACCGATCTGTTGCATGCTGCCCTCCAGGTTGTCGCACCCGGCGCCGGTCCCGTACCCATTTTGCTCGAGCGTCCCAAGTCCCTGCAGCACGGCGACTACGCATCCGGCCTGGCGATGCAACTGGCCAAACCGATGAAACGCAATCCGCGCGAAATCGCGCAGGCGCTCGTGGCGGCATTGCCCGCATCCCCATTGCTCGACAAGGCCGAGGTTGCGGGCGCCGGATTCGTCAACCTCTACCTGAAGCCCGCAGCAAAACAGCGGGTGGTGCGCACGACGCTGGAAAACGGGCGCGCCTTCGGGCGCGTCAATCTCGGACGGGGGCGCAAGGTGCAGGTCGAATTCGTTTCGGCCAATCCTACCGGGCCGTTGCACGTCGGACATGGGCGTGGCGCCGCCTATGGAGCGAGTCTTTCCAGCCTGCTCGAGGCGGCCGGTTACACCGTGTCCCGCGAGTATTACGTCAACGACGCCGGCCGGCAGATGGACATCCTGGCGCTGTCCGTGTGGATGCGCTATCTCGAAACCGCCGGGGCGCGATTATCCTTTCCGCCGAATGCGTATCAGGGCGACTACGTGCGCGACATGGCGCGCCAGTTCCATGCCGCGCAAGCCGCGCGTTATGTGCATCCGGTTGCAGACCTGCTGGCTGGCGTGCCTCCCATCGAGGCCGATCCGGAAGCGCATCTCGATGGACTCATTGCGAACACCAAGCGCTTGCTCGGCGCAGCCTACGCCGGCCTGCATGATTTCGTGCTGAACGAACAGCTCGGCGATTGCCGCAGCGACCTGATCGAATTCGGGGTTACCTTCGATTCCTGGTTTTCCGAAAAATCCCTGTTCGATTCCGGGCT
>JAYVMZ010000108.1:0-3904 GCA_043758735.1 Betaproteobacteria bacterium | reverse complement strand
GCCAAGGTTCGCGAGCATTGCAACGGTTTGCGCCGGCTGATCGAGCCGGGTCAGCCGCAGCCGCGCCAGCGTTCGCCGCAATTCATGGCGATCGCCGATCGAGGTGTCGATCCCGTCGCGAGCCAACAACAGCGCGGCAGCCGGATTGGGCGCAAGCACGACGCTGGCGCGATAGCCCAGTTCCGCAAGCCCGGCACGGATGCGCCCGCTCAGGGGACGCAACCCGCCAAACAGGCGCAGGCAGCCGCTGATTTCGATCAGTATTTCATTCGGTGAAGCGAGGCTGACGGTGGGCGTGAATTGGGTCACCCACGCTGCAATGCCGGCCAGCGCTGTCGCTTCCCTTGCGGGGTCCCGGGTGCGGATATGCAGTTGCGGCGTCACTGCATGCGCTGCGGACACCAGCATGCCGGGTTTGATGCCTGCCTTTTGCGCCGCTTCGTTGCACGACAACACGTGCGGGCGATGGCTCGCTTCCTGCACGATCATGGGTCCGCAGGAAGCGCCGCCGCGCAAATACAGTTGCAGCGATAGATCCGGAAAACGCAGCGCAGCCCACAGCATGGCGTACTGTCCTTATAAGATGTAGATCAAATCCTGAACCACGGATACCCCACGTGCGTAGCACGTCGGAGCACCCTTTTAGGACACGGAGAAAAAACGTGGAGTGGTAGAACCGGTCGTTTTTACGAACTAGCAAAGTAAGCGGTCGACTGAAAAAACGTCCTTCCATGTGTCCCTGTTAAAACCGTCATGCAACCCCTATAGATATCGACAAATCTGCTTTCCCCGCTTTTCCTCCGTGTTCTCCGTGTTCTCCGTGGTTCAAGATCTTGGCCGTGTGTTGCAGCATCGCCCTATGCGGTTTGTCCGTATCGAGCCAGAGCGTGGGCATGACGCCGCTGCCGCGGCGCTTGAGGATTTTCACGGACAGCCTGTCCTGGCGCACGCCCAGGCGCAGCCGCAGCGGTGCCGGAGAGGGAAGTGCGGCGCGTGATGTTTCACCGAACACCACGCCGAAGCTGCCGCCTTCCTCGGCGGCGAACTGCAGCCGCCGCAGGCCGTGTTCGTTGAAAGCAGCGGGCCATGCCAGCACTGCTGAACAGTTGCCGGCGCGCAGGCTTTGTTCCGCGGCCCACAGCGTGTCCTTGTCGGAAACGGTATTCGCTACGATTACCCGCGAGAGCCGGATGCCGCGTGCGGCAAGCGCGGGCGCGTAGGGGATCCACGGCGGCGCGATCAGCATCAGCCAGCCATCCTGCTGCGAAAGCTGTGCCAGCGCCGGCATCAGCAGCGACAGTTCGCCGATGCCGCTGCGCTCGGTGAGCAGTTCACTGACCACGCCGCGCGGCCAGCCCCCGCCCGGCAATTCACGATCGAATTCGGAAAATCCGGTCGGAATGCTGGGCAGCGCCACGCGTGCCGGTTCGTCGCCGCGCCAGATGGCGGGATTTTGCAAAAGGGACTGGAGGGCGGACATAGGGACCGTGACGTGAAAACGAACGAAGTGAAGTTTCAGTGAAGACTAACCTTCAGGTTATGTCGTAACTACTGTCGTGACTATCGTGAATACCGTAAAGGCGGTGACTGTGTGACTGTCGTCATGTCGTGTTCTTCCGCCCTGCTCTTTTGCATTTTGGCGATAGTCACGACAGTTACGACAGTCACGATAGTCACGGCTTCATCGTCACGCCGCGGCGGAATTTCCCGCCGCATTGCGGGCAGGGAACCGCGACGGCGGCTCGGGGATCTTGCCGAGCCGGGCGAGCCGGGCTTCGATCGCCCACTTGCTTCTCTTGTGAATGCCGGCCAGTTCCTCGATGGACCTGCCGGTGTCGTAAGTGCTGCCCAGGCGTGCATCTTCTTCTTCCGACCACGGACGGCCTGAATTCTCGAGGCCGGGCCTTGCCGGTGCCGGCGCACCGGCCTGTTTCGCTGGCGCCGGCGCGGAGGCTGACGCTGCCGGGCTTTCCAGCATGCGCACCGCCGAAAAAAGCGCGCGCACGGTATCCGGGTGCTGGTAGGCGCTGCCGGTGGCAAATTGTTCGCCGGTTGCGGGGTCGATGCCCTCGGCCAGGGTTCTGAGAATCTGCAAGGTCTTTTGCGTTTCCATGAACTTCTCCTCAAGTGGGTTGAAATGCAGTTTGTCCACCTGTGCGATAAAAGCCGTGACGACGTGATTCTTTTTTATACCCCCTTGAGGGGGGCGATCGTGACGGCGTGACTCACAACTACCGTAACGGTCGTGACTGCGTGACTATCGTGCCCACGGAATACCGGGCTTCGCCCATAACTGCCGTAAAAGCCCTGATGAGCCGGGTTTACGAGTCACGCCGTCACGACAGTCACGTCGTCACGTATTTTTATCCAAGCTTGCCGTTCCTGATGATGCCGACCGCGAGGCCTTCGATGGTGAACGGGTCGTTTTTCAGGTCTATATAGATGGGTTCGAAATCCGGGTTCTCCGGCAGCAGCTGCACCTGGCTGCCCTGGCGCTTGAAACGTTTGACCGTGACTTCATCGTGCAGCCTTGCGACAACGACTTGTCCCGAACGGGCTTCGCGGGTGCTGTGCACGGCCAGCAGGTCGCCATCGAGGATGCCGGCGTCGCGCATGCTCAGGCCACGTACCTTCAACAGGTAATCCGCATGCGGCTTGAACAGGCCGGGATCCAGTTGGTAGCGTCCCTGGACATGGGCCTCCGCGAGGATCGGGCTGCCTGCCGCGACCCGGCCGATCAGCGGCAGACCGAGTTGTTCTTTCACGCGGATGCCGCGTGACGCGCCGGCTAGTAATTCTATGAAGCCTTTGCGCGCCAGCGCCTTGAGGTGGTCTTCGGCGGCATTGGCGGAGCGGAAGCCGAGGATGCGGGCGATTTCCGCGCGCGTCGGCGGAAAGCCGGTGTTCTGTGCGAAATCATTGATCAGGCGCAAGACTTCGGCCTGGCGTGGGGTCAATTCATCCATCTGGGGTCGCTCCCGGCAAGGAATTCCGTTAGCTGTGATTATATACAGTATCTGGCGGCAGGCAAGTGCCCCGCGCAAAACAGGCGGGATGTTTTCGTCGGCCGCATGCACGTAACCGGGGCGTCCCCAGTCTGGCTCGCAATAACTTTGTGCATGGCTTGGGTGAACCGCACAACGCCGGTGCGCTGCTTCTGCGCCGTGGACACGCGACGGGTGCGGGAAAGGTCTTGTTTGCGCCGATGCCGCTTTACAACGACATGAAATGCAAAGGTATTCACCGCCGCAATGAACAATCGGCACGGTTGTTGCGGAACTGACGCGCGCATTCGACAACCGGTTCGTCAAGCGACAGGCCGGATCGCGGCAATAACCCGGGGCGCTTGCCTCGCAGTGATCAATTCACCATCTGAAGGGGATTTTATGAATCGCAGGCACATATTGAAATCGTTGGTCGGAATCGCGTTCTGCGCGATGGCTGCGACAGCGATGGCTGCCGACACCATCAAAGTGGGCATCCTCCACTCGCTGTCGGGCACCATGGCAATTTCCGAAACGGCGCTAAAGAACACCGCACTGATGGCGATCGAAGAGATCAACGCCAAGGGCGGCCTGCTCGGCAAGAAACTCGAACCGGTAGTGGTCGATCCGGCATCCAACTGGCCGCTGTTCGCCGAAAAGGCCCGCCAACTGATCACGCAGGACAAGGTCTCCGTGGTGTTCGGCTGCTGGACCTCGGTGTCGCGCAAATCCGTGCTGCCGGTGTTCGAGGAACTGAACAGCCTGCTGTTCTATCCGGTGCAGTATGAAGGCGAAGAACTTTCCCAGAACGTGTTCTACACGGGCGCCGCCCCCAACCAGCAAGCCATTCCCGCCGTCGAATACCTGATGGGCGCGGAAGGCGGCTCGGCCAAGCGCTGGTTCCTGCTCGGCACCGACTA
>JAYVMZ010000107.1:0-2876 GCA_043758735.1 Betaproteobacteria bacterium | reverse complement strand
TTATTGATTATTGGTGCCGACAGCAGGAATCGAACCCGCGACCTTTTGATTACAAATCAACTGCTCTACCAACTGAGCTATGCCGGCATGCCGCGAAATTATAGGCCGCCGCCGCGCGACCGCGGAATGATTACTTGATGACCTGGAGGCGCGGCCGACCGCCCGACGGCGGGGGGGGGCGATCGTCGTTCGGAGGCACGATCGGCGTAACCACTTGCGCAGACACCGGCGACGATGTCTGGAATGACAGGCCCTGGCCCGTTTCCTTGGCAAAAATTCCGCCGATGGTATTGATCGGCACGGATATTTCGCGCGATACGCCAGCGAATCGGGCCGAGAATTGCAACAGGTCGTTGCCGATCTTGAGGTTGCGCGTGGCATCCGGACTTACGTTCAGAACGATCTCGCCATTCTTGACGTATTCCATGGGCACCTTTGTCGTCTCGTCCACTTTCACCGCAATGTACGGGGTCAGGCCGTTGTCGCAACACCACTCGAAAATCGCGCGGATCAGGTACGGCGTGGTGGATGCTTCTTTCTCTTTCACTTGCGCATCACCTTCTCGGACGCCGTCAGCGCCTCGATGAACGCCGGGCGGCTGAACAGCCTCTCGGCGTACTTCATCAGCGGCGCGGCCTGCTTCGGCAATTGGATGCCGTAGAAATCCAGTCGCCACAGCAGCGGCGCAATGGCCACGTCGAGCATCGAGAATTCCTCGCCGAGCATGTACTTCTGCTTCACGAACACCGGAGCAATCTGTGTCAGGTTGTCGCGCACTGCAAGGCGGGCCTTGTCCGCCTGCTTCTGCGTGCCGCTGTCGATGGCATCGATATTCGAGAACAGTTCGTTTTCGAAGCGGAACAGGAACAGGCGCGCACGCGCACGCATCACCGGATCGGCCGGCATCAGTTGCGGATGCGGGAAACGATCGTCGACGTATTCGTTGATGATGTTGGATTCGTAGAGGATCAGGTCGCGTTCGACCAGGACCGGTGTGCGGTTGTACGGATTCATCACCGCCAGGTCTTCCGGTTTGTTGAACAGATCGACGTCGATGATCTGGAAATCCATCCCCTTTTCGAAGAGGACGATCCGGCAGCGCTGGCTGAATGGGCAGGTAGTGCCCGAGTAAAGGGTCATCATTGTCTTGTTACCAAGGGTTGGTCAGTGCACGTTTTTCCAGTACTCCTTCTTCAGCAGCCAGACCGGCACCAGAAGAAGCAGCAAGAAGAACAACACCACGACACCGATTTGCGAGCGCCTGGCCTTTTCCGGTTCAGCCATGTAGGACAGGTAATTCACCAGATCCCGCGTAAGCTTGTCGTACTCGATCGCGGACAGGCTGCCGGGATGTTCCAGCACGAGCTTCTTGTGTTCGGACTTGTGGCCTTCGTGTTCTTCGCTTTCGGTCTTCAGGACCTGGATGCCTTGCAGCTGCCAAAGCGCGTGGGGCATGCCGACGTTCGGAAATGCAAGGTTGTTCCAGCCGCTCGGACGCTTTTCATCGCGATAGAACGTGCGCAGGTAGGTGTAGAGCCAGTCCGTCCCGCGCGAACGCGCCACGACCGACAAGTCGGGCGGCTCGGCACCGAACCACTGCTTCTGGTCCTTGCGGCTGGCGCTGATCGTCATCGGGTCGCCGACTTTTTCCGAGGCAAACAGCAGGTTTTCCTTGATCTGCTGTTCGGTCAGTCCCAGATCCGTCAGGCGGTTGTAGCGCATCGAACTCGCCGAATGACAGCTCAGGCAATAGTTGACGAAGGTGCGGGCACCGCGCTGAATCGAAATCGCATCATGCGGATCGATGTTGGCATCGTCGAGATGGAGCTCATCGCCGGATGCGAACGCGGCCAGCGGCGCGAGCAGCAATGCAAAAAACAGTTTTTTCACGATGTCACCCTCTCCGGCTCCGGCTTGGTCTTGTCGATCTTCGTGTACCAAGGCATCAGCAGGAAAAACAGGAAGTAGATGATCGTGAAGATGCGCGCCACCACGGTGGCGCGATCGGCGCCGCCGAGCCAGGAGCCGAACTGGCCCCAGACATTCGTAGGTTCGGTGCCGAGATAGCCCAGGATCAGGAAAGCGACGACGAACAAGGCGAGTGCGCTCTTGTAGATCGAGCCACGATAGCGGATCGATTTCACCGCGCCGCGATCCAGCCATGGCAGCAGAAAGAAAATCATGGTCGACAGCCCCATTGCCATCACGCCGGGGAATTGCGAATCGAACAGCGGCGGCACCGCGCGCAGGATTGAGTAGAACGGCGTGAAATACCAGACCGGCGCGATATGCGATGGCGTCTTCAGCGAATCGGCGGGAATGAAATTGTTGTGTTCCAGGAAGTAGCCGCCCATCTCCGGCGCGAAGAACACGATTGCGCTGAACACCATCAGGAAAACCACAACTCCGACGAGGTCCTTCACTATGTAGTAGGGGTGAAAAGCGATACCATCGAGCGGAATCCCGGTGACGGGATCCTTCTTTTTCTTGATCTCGATGCCGTCCGGATTGTTGGAGCCGACTTCGTGCAACGCCAGCAGATGCGCGGCAACCAGCCCGAGCAATACCAGCGGAACAGCGATCACGTGGAAAGCGAAGAAACGGTTCAGCGTGGCGTCGGAAACGACGTAGTCGCCGCGAATCCAGAGCGAAAGATCCGGTCCGATAAAAGGAATCGCGCCGAACAGGTTCACGATAACCTGTGCACCCCAGTAAGACATTTGCCCCCAAGGCAGCAGATAGCCGAAGAAGGCTTCCGCCATCAGGCACAGATAAATCAACATCCCGAACAGCCACAAAAGTTCGCGCGGTTTGCGGTAGGAACCGTAGATCAGGCCGCGGAACATGTGCAGGTAGATGACGATGAAGAACATCGA
>JAYVMZ010000106.1:0-7399 GCA_043758735.1 Betaproteobacteria bacterium | reverse complement strand
CGCAGTCGCCGGCGAACCCGCGCCTCCCGGATTGAAGCGGCTGACCGACTATGTGACCTGCACCGACACGCGACTGTCAGGGGTGCTCGCCGACTGGCTGGCACGGGTTTATGTCCTGCCCGATCCGGCGCAGGGCATAGATGTCGCCGAAAAATTACCTGCAGGAGCCATGCTGGTCACGGCCCAGGGCCACGTGTTCACCTCGACCAGTGTCAGTTTTCACGCTGCCGATTCCGAGGTTCACGGGATTTTGTCCCGCCAGCGCGAAATCGAATCCTTGTTCGCAGAGCGTACTGCCGCTGATGCGCAGCTCGGCGAGTTGAACCGAGCCGCGTCTTCCCAGAAGATCGAATTCGAAGAACGCCGGGCGGAGGCCGAACGCCTGCGGCGTCAGGTGTCGGATCTGCAGGAAACCCAGCACCAGTTGAAGCTGGACCACGTGCGGCTCTCTCAGCTTGCCGAAAGGCTGAAGGCACGCGGCGAGCAGATCGTCGGCGAGCTGACGGAAATCGACGCGGAATCCACGCGCGAATCCGCACAACAGGCGCAAGCAGCGCTGCAAATGCAGGCGTTACGCACCGGCATGGCGGCGATGCGTGCCGACGTCGAGGAGGCGAGGCAGGCTCATGCGGAAGCCGAAGCGGCTTTGCAGTCCACTCGCGCTCTTGCCCAGCAGGCCGAACGGCAACACCAGGAGGCGCTATTCCAGCAGAAAACTATAAATAATAAAATTATAGATATAAATTCTTCTCTTCAGGTAATTTCACAGACACTCTTGCGATTGGGCGGGGAGGGGCAGGCGCTGATGCAGGAGGTATCGCGGAACGATGAAACGGGTTTGCAGGAGCAATTGCAGCGGCAGCTCGGACTGCGAGGCGAGCGCGAACAGACCTTGAAACAGGCTCGCGAGGAACTGGAGGGCGCCGACCAGACGCTGCGAACGACGGAGCAGGAGCGTCTTGCTTCCGAGCAAAAGCTCGCACCGGCGCGCGAACGCATCAATGAGCTGCGCCTCAAAGAGCAGGAGGCGCGGCTGGCCGAGGAAAGCTTCGCCAGCCAGCTGGCGGAGGCCCAGGCCAACGAGGAGGAATTGCTGCCGTTGCTCGAAGAGGGCGTGCGCGCGAGCAAGCTGCAGGGCGAAATCAACCGGCTCAACGAAGACATCGCGGCGCTGGGCGCGGTCAACCTCGCCGCCCTCGACGAATTGTCGACCGCTAGGGAGCGCAAGACATATCTCGATTCGCAATCCCAGGATCTGACCGAAGCGGTGGAAACCCTGGAAACGGCGATACGCAAGATCGACCGCGAGACCCGCGAGCGCCTGCAGGAGACTTTCGACACCGTGAACAGGCATTTCGGGGAAATGTTCCCGGCGCTGTTCGGCGGCGGCGAGGCCAAGCTGCTCATGACCGGCGAGGAGATCCTCGACGCGGGCGTGCAGGTCATTGCCCGTCCACCCGGCAAGCGCAATGCGTCGATCCATCTGCTGTCCGGTGGGGAAAAGGCGCTGACGGCCTTGTCTCTGGTGTTCTCGATGTTCCAGCTCAACCCGGCGCCGTTCTGCCTGCTGGACGAAGTCGATGCGCCGCTGGACGACAGCAATACGGAGCGATTCTGCGGTCTGGTGAAGAAAATGTCCGCCAATACGCAGTTCATGTTCATCACCCACAACAAGATCACCATGGAAATGGCCAGCCAACTGATCGGCGTCACCATGCAGGAGCAGGGAGTCTCGCGCGTGGTCGCGGTGGATGTGGACGAAGCGTTGCGCATGCGCGAAGAGGCGGCCGCTTGATCCGGCGTAGCCATTGCGGGAGCAGGAGGAGGGAGGATGAATGATCTGCAGATCGGCCTCGCGCTGCTGGGCGTCTTGTTGGTGGCCGCCGTACTGGCGTTCAACTGGTGGCAGGAAAGGAAGTTCCGACGTCGCGGCGAGGAAACGTTTTCCGGCCGGCATGACGATGTGCTCCTCGACCAGGCCGCCGTATCCTTGGCACCGGCGGCAGCGCTGTCGTCCCGGCGCGGCCTGGACGAGTCGCGCATCGAACCGAGCATGGAGCCGCGCCTGGAGCCGCAACTCGGCAGCGCGACGACGAATGCCGCGCCGACATTTTCGCGCCCTCCGCGCAGTGGCATCGCCGATGTCCCGCGGCCAGAAATCGATTACATCGTGGAAATCCGTGCCGGCGAATTCATCGCCGTCGAGAAACTGGTCCGCATGCAGCAGAGCCTGCCCGGCCTGATCCGCCGGATCAGTTTTGGCGGGCTCGACTACCAGTCGAAAGCCTGGGAAGCGATGACGCTCGATGACGCCAGATATACGTCGGTGCGTGTCGCGCTGCAGCTGGTGGACCGGACCGGGCCCGTCAACGAGGAACAGTTGCGCGCGTTCGGTGAGGCCGCAAAAAATACCGCAGGAGAAATAGCCGCGATCGCCGAACTGCCGGAGTTTGCGCCGGCGCTAGAACGCGCCGTCGCCCTGGATGGATTCTGCGCCGACGTGGATGTCGTGGTCGGGATCAACGTGATCGCCAATGCCGGACAGGTGTTCCACGGCACCAAGATTCGCGCGCTGGCCGAGGCTGCCGGCCTGCATCTGCAACCCGGTGGCGTATTCCAGTGCCATGACGACCAGGGTGCGCCCCTGTACTCGCTTGACAACCAGGAATCCGAGCCCTTCCTGATCGACCGCATCCGCAATATCACCACGCCCGGCATTACTTTCCTGCTCGACGTGCCGCGGGTGGCGAACGGCCTGCGCGTTTTCGACAAGATGGTGGCGATGAGCCGCAGTTTTGCCGATTCGCTGGACGGCACGCTGGCCGACGACAATCGCGCATTGCTCAACGATTCCGGCATCGACCGGATCCGGGCGCAGTTGCGCGTCATTTATGGCGCAATGGAACAACGCGGCATCGAGGCCGGAAGTCCGCTCGCGTTGCGCCTGTTCTCCTGATGGCAGTGCCGCGCGAAGCGGCTGCGCGCGCGCAGGCTTTGCGGCGCGATCTCGATCTGGCCAATTTCCGCTATTACGTCGAGGATGCGCCGACGAACCCGGATGCGGAATACGATAAGTTGTTCCGCGAATTGCAGGCGCTGGAAACGCAATATCCGGAACTGGCGGCCGCCGATTCGCCGACGCAACGCGTCGGCGGCGTGGCGCGTTCCGACCTGCCAAAAGTCGGGCACGGCGTGCCGATGTTGTCCATTCGCACCGAAACCGATGCGCAATCCAGCGGTGCGACCGCATTCGACAGCCGCATTCGCCGCGAACTCAAGCTCGGACCCGACGATCCCCCGGTCGAATACAGCGCCGAACTCAAGTTCGATGGCATCGCCATCAGCCTGCGTTACGAGAACGGGATCCTGACGCGCGCCGCGACGCGCGGAGATGGCCAGGTCGGAGAGGACGTCACCCCGAACGTCAAAACGATTCACAGCGTACCGCTGCGCCTGCGGTCGGTGCACCCCCCGGCGGTGCTCGAAGTGCGCGGCGAAATCTTCATGCACCGAGCAGAGTTCGAAAAACTCAATGAGCGCCAGCGCGCCGCGGCGGAGAAGGTGTTCGTCAATCCGCGAAACGCCGCCGCCGGCTTCGTCAGGCAACTGGATTCCCGAATCACGGCGAGCCGGCCGTTGACTTGTTCGGTCTACGGCTTAGGGGAAATGGAGGGATGGCAGTTGCCGCCGACCCAGAGCGCCTTCCTGGACGGCCTGCGGGAACTTGGGCTGCCGGTATCGGACGAGCGCGCAGTCGCGCGGGGGGCCGATGATTTGCTCGCCTTTCACGTGCGGATTGCCGCCCTGCGCGACAAACTTCCCTTCGATATCGACGGTGTCATCTACAAGGTCAATAGTATTGAGTTACAGACACGGCTTGGTTTCGTCTCGCGGGAACCGCGCTGGGCGGTCGCGCATAAATTTCCCGCTCAGGAGGAGCAGACGCAGGTACTCGGAATAGAAGTCCAGGTCGGCCGCACCGGAAAACTGACCCCGGTGGGAAAGCTCGCGCCGGTATTCGTCGGCGGCGTTACGGTCAGCAACGTGACGCTTCACAACGAAGATTACATCAGAAGCCTCGATCTTCGCGTCGGCGATACGGTCATCGTCCGGCGTGCGGGCGATGTGATTCCCCAGGTCGTCGCGGTGCGCGCGGAATTGCGCCCGCAGGGCACGGCAGTCTTTTCCATGCCCAGGCGTTGCCCGGTCTGCGACTCCGCGGTGGTGCAAGACGAAGGCGAGAAAGATTACCGCTGCACCGCAGGCCTCTTTTGCCCGGCGCAACGCAAACAGGCGTTGCTGCATTTTGCAGGGCGGCGGGCGATGGATATCGAAGGACTCGGCGAGAAGCTGGTCGACCAACTGGTCGACGCGAACCTGGTGAAAACCCCGGCGGATCTGTACGTGCTGGATTTGCCGACGCTGTCCGGTCTGGAGCGCATGGCCGGGAAGTCGGCGCAGAACGTGCTCGACGCCATCGTGAAAAGCAAGACAACAACGCTGCCGCGCTTCCTTTTCGCCCTCGGCATACGCAATGTGGGGGAGACGACTGCCGGGGATCTGGCGCGTTTCTTTGGCAAACTGGAACTGCTTATGCAAGCCGATGAGGCGCAATTGCAGGAAGCGCCGGATGTCGGGCCGGTCGTGGCGCAGAGCATCGTCGAGTTTTTTCGCGAACCGCACAATGCCGGGATCGTCGGGCAGATGCGTGCCGCCGGGGTACATTGGCCGGAGGTGGAAGTTGTGCAAGCCGCGAAGCTGGCTTTTGCAGGCAAGACCTTCGTACTGACCGGAACGTTGCCGAATTTGTCCCGCGACGAAGCAAAGGAGCGCATCGAGGCGAAAGGTGCAAAAGTGGCCGGCAGCGTATCGAAGAGAACCGACTATGTCGTGGCGGGTGCCGATCCAGGCAGTAAATTGGACAAGGCGCGGGAACTTGGCGTCGCTGTGCTGGACGAAACAGGGTTGTTAGAATTGCTCGAATAACCCCACGGCGCCGGTGCTCGTCGCCGCTGAAAGGAGAAAAAGTTTGAACAAGATCACGAAGGCGGTATTTCCGGTTGCCGGCATGGGCACCCGCTTCCTCCCCGTTACGAAGGCGAGTCCGAAGGAAATGCTGCCGGTGGTGGACAAGCCGCTGATCCAGTATGCCGTCGAGGAGGCGGTCGCTGCCGGCATCACACAGATGGTATTCATCACCGGGCGCAACAAGCGCGCCATCGAGGATCATTTCGACAAGGCTTACGAGCTTGAGACCGAGCTTGCCGCGCGCAATAAGCTCAAGATGCTCGAGCAGGTGCAGGGCATCCTGCCCAAGAATGTGAGTTGCATTTACGTGCGCCAGACCGAAGCCTTGGGTCTGGGACATGCCATCCTTTGCGCACGCGCGGTGGTCGGCAACGAGCCCTTCGCCGTCATCCTGGCCGATGATCTGATCGACGGCAGTCCGCCCGTCATGAAGCAGATGGTGGACGTCTACGCGAGCGAGCGCTGTTCCGTGCTGGCAGTGCAGAATGTCGCGCGCGAGGAAACGTCGAGCTACGGCATCGTCAGGACTGAGCCCGGAGAGCGCCATGGCATGCACCGCATCACCGGTATTGTCGAAAAGCCGAAGCCGGACGTCGCGCCATCCACGCTCGCCGTGGTCGGCCGTTATCTGCTCGAACCCGAGATATTCCACTACCTCGAGAACGTGACGCCAGGCGCGGGCGGGGAGATCCAGTTGACCGACGGCATTGCCGCGATGCTCAACGAACAGCGCGCTCTGGCATACGAGTTTCAGGGCGTGCGGTACGATTGCGGCACGAAGCTTGGTTATCTGCAGGCGAACGTGCTGTATGCAATGCGCCATCCGGAAATCTCCACTGAATTCTGCGAATTTGTCGATTCGCTCAGGGCACGGGAAAAAAGGACGAAGAGCAGTGATAAATAAAGATCAGGCCTGGCAGGTCCTGCGGGACGCCGAACTCATTCATGACGAAGACACGGTCAATCGCGCAGTCAGGCGTCTGGCCATCGAAATCACGGCGAAACTGGGTGACGCCCTGCCGCTGGTCATGCCGGTCATGGGCGGCGCAGTGGTGTTCACCGGCCAGCTGCTGCCGCTGCTGCGCTTTCCCCTGGAGTTCGATTACCTGCATGTAACCCGCTACGACGGCAAGACCCGCGGCGGACAGATCCAGTGGAAATCCAAGCCGCATGTCGATGTGCGCGGACGCACGGTGCTGGTCCTGGATGACATTCTCGATGAAGGCAATACGCTGGCGGCGATCCGCGACCACATGCTGGGCGAAGGCGCGGCCGCCTTTTACGGCGCGGTTTTCGCCGACAAGGACATCGGGCGGGACAAGCCGATCCGGGCGGATTTTGTCGGCTTGACCGTTCCCAACCAATATGTGTTCGGATTCGGCATGGATGCCCACGAGACCTGGCGGAATCTGCCGGCCATCTATGCGCTGAAGGCTTGAGGAGAAAAGCGTTGCTCGGAATCATCGGCGGGACCGGCCTGACCCAGTTGTCCAATCTCGAAATCACGCGGCGCCAGATCGTGCGCACGCCGTTCGGCGATGCATCCGGCGCGCTGACGTTCGGCAAATTGAACGGGCGCGATGTGCTGTTTCTCGCTCGCCACGGCTACGGACACACGATCCCGCCGCACGAGGTTAACTACCGCGCCAACATCTGGGCGCTGCATTCGGAAGGCGCCGCGCGGGTGGTTTCGGTCGCCTCGGTCGGCGGCATTCGCGCCGATCTTGCGCCCGGCGCGCTCGCCATTCCGCACCAGGTGCTGGACTACACCTGGGGTCGCAAGCACACGTTTTTCGAAGGCCCGGATCAACCGGTGATGCATATCGATTTCACGCATCCCTACTGTGAAGTATTGCGCGGCCGGTTGCTGAAGGCGGCGGCCGCCGCCGGCCAGGCGATCGTGAACAATGGCGTTTACGCTGCCACGCAGGGACCGCGGCTGGAAAGCGCGGCGGAAATCGACCGGCTCGAGCGCGACGGAGCGGACATGGTCGGCATGACCGGCATGCCGGAAGCGGCGCTGGCAAAGGAAATGGGCATGCGCTACGCAGCCGTCGCGGTGGTGGTGAATCACGCCGCCGGACGCGGGGAAAGCAGCGAGGAAATTCACCTCGACCAGATCAACGCGGTATTGCAGGCGTCGATGGTCAAGGTGCGCACTCTGCTGGAGAAACTGGTGGCTGGCGATGATTAAGCCGGTATTGAGGATGGGCGATCCCGTCCTGTTCAAGCGGGCCGAACCGGTGTCGCAATTCGATACGCCGGAATTGCATGCCTTGTTGCAGGACATGGATGACACCATGCGCTCAAAAAATGGCGCAGGCATCGCCGCGCCGCAGATCGGGGTGAGCCTGCAGGTGGTGATTTTCGG